>NZ_AP031498.1:300000-385000 GCF_042854845.1 Maricurvus nonylphenolicus
GCCATTACCGGTTACGCCATGGGCGGTGGTTTGGAAGTGGCGCTGTCTTGTGATGTGCGTATCTGTGAAGAGCAGTCACAAATGGCGCTGCCAGAAGCCGCTGTTGGCCTGTTGCCTTGTGGCCTGGGTTCTCAGCAGTTGTCCTGGTTGGTGGGTGAACAGTGGGCCAAGCGTATGATTCTGTTGGGCGAGCGTTTGAAGTCAGATAAAGCACTGGAAATCGGCTTGGTATCCGAAGTGGTTCCAACCGGCAACGCGCTGGAAAAAGCCCTGGAACTGGCCACTAAAGTAGAAGGCCAGTCACCTACGTCTGTGCGTTTCTGTAAAGAGCTGATTATGGCGGGTCGTAGCGGCAACATCACCGACGTTTATGCCAAAGAGCGCGAGCTGTTTGTCAAACTGTGGGACACTAAAGATCAGAAAGAAGGCGTAAGCGCCTTTATCGAAAAACGTAAGCCCGAGTGGAAAAACGCTTAAGGGTTTATGTAAACGGTTGGGCTGCCGCTGCAGATGTTGAGTAAAAGAATTTTTAGGTGCGCTAAAAAATCTAACATCTGCAGCGGTGGCTTTTTTGAATCTTGTTGTAGCTGCATTCGTTCGCAGTATGACTAACTATATTTATGTCATTCCCGCGCAGGCGGGAATCCAGTGGCCCTTAAGTAGTTAATTAAACACTACAGAAGCCACGGGATGCACAAACTAAAAAGAGAGGAACCCCGTGTCCGATCAACAGGTTGTAATTTTTGAAGAGCGCCAAGCTGCCGGTGGTAAAAAAATCGGTGTTGCGCAGCTGAATTCAGAGAAGTCTTTAAATTCGCTGTCACTGCCGATGGTGGAGTTGCTATTACCTCAGCTGCAAGCCTGGCAAACCGACGAAGATATTCTGGCGGTATTCTTGCACAGCGCTGGCGACAAAGCCTTTTGTGCCGGTGGTGATGTGGTTGCCTTGCACGCCGGTTCTGCGGCTTACGGTGAAGAGCTACCAAATAATAGCTGCGAAGAATTCTTCGCTGAAGAATACAAACTGGACCACCTGATTCACACCTTCGGAAAACCGTTTGTGGTGTGGGGGACCGGTTTTGTTATGGGCGGTGGCCTGGGGCTGTTAAGCGGCGCGACTCACCGCGTGGTAACCGAAAGCACCCGTATGGCCATGCCTGAAATTACCATCGGTTTGTACCCGGATGTGGGCGGTACTTACTTCCTTAATCGCACACCGGGTAAAACCGGTTTGTTCCTGGGCTTAACCGGTGCCAACTTTAACGCCGCCGATGCCATGTATATCGGCCTGGCCGATTACTTCATCACCCAGGAGTTAAAAGACGAAGTGCTGACTGCACTGACCGAAGTGAAATGCGCCACCGGCGTAGACGGTGTGATGCAACACTTCAGTGCTTTGGCTGCCGCACAAAAACCTGCCAGCGATGTGGAAGCGCATCGCGAGTGGATTGAAGAAACCTGTGCCGGTGAGGATCTGCAAACTGCGATTGATCGCATCACTGCCTACGAAGGCGATGACAAGTGGTGTGCCAAGGCCGCCAAAACCCTGGCTGGCGGTTGCCCTATCACACCTTACCTGGTGTGGGAGCAGTTACACCGCGGTAAAGACCTGGGCCTGGCCGATGTTTTCCGTATGGAGCTGACCATGTCCGTGAACTGCGCCAAGCGTGGTCACTTTAAAGAAGGTGTGCGTGCCTTACTGATCGACAAAGATCGTAACCCGCAGTGGACTCCATCCACAGTTGCGGCTGTGAGCAGCGAGGAAGTCGAAGCCTTTTTTGTCGAGCCGTGGGATACCCATCCGCTGGCTGCACTCTAAGTACATAAACACAAACAGTAAAAGTTAATAAACACAGATTTAGGAGAAGAGCGATGAGCAAAACCGTAGCGTTTATCGGTCTGGGAAATATGGGCGGTGGAATGGCCGCCAACCTGGTCAAGGCAGGTTTTAAAGTCAACGCCTTCGACCTGATGGAAGCCAACCTGAAAGCCGCAGCCGATGCTGGCTGTACTCCGGTTGATTGTTCTAAGCGCGCCGTAGAAGGTGCTGACTACGTGGTATCCATGCTGCCTAACGGCGCCATTGTGGAAGCCGTGTACATTGGTGCAGAAGGCAGCGAAGCTCTGCTGGATGTCATCCCCAAAACTGCCCTGGTGCTAGACTGTTCAACAGTGGCGCCGGCGAACAGCCGCCGTGTGGGTGCCGAAGCTGAAAAGCGCGGCATTCAGTTCGTCGACGCCCCCGTTTCTGGTGGTGTAGCTGCCGCCGCAGCCGGTACCCTGGCCTTTATGGTGGGTGGTAGCGAGGCCAACTTCGAAGCCTCCAAGCCAGTGCTGGAAGCCATGGGTGCCAACATTTTCCGCGCCGGTGATGTCGGTGCCGGTCAAGTCGCCAAAATCTGTAACAACATGCTGCTGGCTATCCATATGGCCGGTACCGCCGAAGCCCTGCAGCTGGGTATCGACAATGGCCTGGATCCTAAAGTCCTGTCCGACATTATGTTGAAAAGCTCCGGTTGCAACTGGTCTTTGGAGAAGTACAACCCGGTACCGGGTGTAATGGAAGGTGTTCCGGCGTCCAACAACTACCAGGGCGGCTTTATGGTCGACCTGATGCTGAAGGACCTGGGGCTGGCTCAGGAAGCCGCCATCGGCAGCCGTTCCTCCATCCCAATGGGATCCAATGCCCGTAACCTCTTCAACCTGCATAAAAACGGCACCGAAGACAAAGGCGGCAAGGACTTCTCCAGCATTATCGAACTCTACGCCAAAGGCCTGTAAGCCCCCATTTCAGTCCTCTGTCGGGACATCAGTCCACCTTTTAACGCCCACCGCAGTGATCCTGCGGCTCGGGCGTTTTTTATGCGCCCAAACCCGCCTGAATAGTGTACAATGCGCGCCCTTGAAATCACCGTTTTAACCATTAAGCATACGCAGGGTTCACCCATGTTTGATAAATCACTGACCGTTGAAGGTTTCGACCCGGAAATCTGGGCCTCTATCCAAAGCGAAGAGCGTCGCCAGGAAGAGCACATTGAGCTGATCGCTTCTGAGAACTACACCAGCCCGCTGGTTATGGCCGCTCAGGGTACCAAGCTGACCAACAAGTATGCCGAAGGTTACCCTTCCAAGCGTTACTACGGTGGTTGTGAATACGTAGACCAGGCCGAAGCTCTGGCTATCAGCCGTGCTTGCGAACTGTTCGGTGCCGACTATGCCAACGTTCAGCCACACTCCGGCTCCCAGGCGAACAATGCCGTTTACGCTGCCCTGTGTGCCCCTGGCGATACCGTTCTGGGCATGAGCCTGGCTCACGGTGGTCACCTGACTCACGGTGCTTCCGTAAACTTCTCCGGTAAGGTGTACAACGCTGTTCAGTACGGTCTGAACCCTGAAACCGGTAAAATCGACTACGACGAAATCGAAGCCCTGGCCGTTGAGCACAAGCCTAAGATGATCGTTGCTGGTTTCTCTGCTTACTCTCAGGTTATGGACTGGTCTCGCTTCCGCGACATCGCCGATAAAGTTGGCGCCTACCTGATGGTTGATATGGCTCACGTTGCCGGTCTGGTTGCGGCGGGTGTATACCCGAACCCAGTACCTTTCGCTGACGTTGTGACCACCACTACCCACAAAACCCTGCGTGGCCCACGTGGCGGTCTGATCCTGGCTAAAGCCAACGAAGAGATCGAGAAGAAGCTGAACTCTGCGGTATTCCCAGGTGGCCAGGGTGGTCCTCTGATGCACGTGATCGCGGCTAAAGCCATCTCTTTCAAAGAAGCCATGTCTGACGACTACAAAGCTTACCAGGAGCAAGTAGTAGTTAACGCCAAAGCTATGGCCAAGACCTTTATCGAGCGCGGCATCAACATCGTATCCGGCGGTACCGAAAACCACCTGATGCTGGTTGACCTGATCGGTAAAGAGTACACCGGTAAAGATGCCGATGCTGCTCTGGGCGCTGCCAACATTACCGTCAACAAGAACTCTGTACCGAACGACCCACGTTCTCCGTTCGTCACCTCCGGTCTGCGTGTGGGTACCCCAGCGGTAACCACCCGTGGCTTCGGCGAAGAGGAGTGTGTACAGCTGACCAACTGGATCTGCGACGTACTGGACAGCCTGGAAAACGGCACCAGCGAGCAAGTGATTGCCGACGTGAAAGGCAAGGTGCTGGAGCTGTGTAAGCGTTTCCCTGTTTATGGTTAATCGCTAGCACTTATTGAGTGTTAAAAAACCGGGGCTTGGCTCCGGTTTTTTTATGCCTCAAATTAAATGGTATGTGTTTTACTGTTGTTCAGTTCACGCTTGTAATATGTGAAGCAAGACAGCAATGTTTGAGATGCATTAAGATAAAAACCATCTGACACATAGATAGAAGGGATTTCTACATGAGTGCAACAACGGAAGATTATTTCTTAAATAAAGAGCTGGCCCAGCTCGAAGTGACCGCGGCAGCATTTGCCAAGCATTTCATTCCTGACGCCAAAATCAGAGAGGAATATCTGGAGCAAACTAAGCAATACGCAGCAGAGCTTCAGGAAAAGGTCGCCCGGCAACAGCTCTCTCCCCAAAAAGCGGCGCAGCAAGCGCAATCTCTGCGTAATACCATCATGGAAGCTCAGAGAGCCAAAACTTCTTCTATTGGGCTTTCAATAGCCAGGTTCATGAAAAAAGAAGGTAAAACCCTGGCTGAGCTCGAAGCGAAGTATGCAGACAAACTTTTCGATAAGGCTTTTGAAACGCTAAAGCACAGTCAAAAGAATGATGTGTGGCGTTTAATTGTGCAAAAGTCGGGAGAGCCTCAAGCTAGAGCCAGTAATGGCGCCAAATGGATGGGTCGAGCAGGCAGAGGTCTATTTGTTCTGACAGTCACCATCGCGGTATACCATATAGCAACAGCAGAAGATAAAGTCAGAGCTGCAGCGAACGAGGGGGTGGCAATAGGTGGCGGTGTAGCCGGTGCAACTGCCTTGGGTTCAGCAGGATTGGTATGTGGGCCCGCTGCTATAGCCTGTGTACCCATTGGGGTCTTTGTCGGTGGTGTACTCGGGGCTATGGGCGCCGACTGGGCCTTTGATCAGATTTGGAGGTAAGTTGAGATGTATATTCTGAATACAGTTATTTTCATCTTATTGGTAGTTGGTGGTTTGGTTTTTACGCTTTATAACCTCCTGGGGTGGAGTGTTATGCAAATCATGGTTCTGTTATTGATAGGTGCGGTATTTGTGGGTGGCACCATTTGGGGCTACAAACAAATGTACCATGAAGATGATTGATGTCTTATGCAGAAGATAATCGGTGCTCTGTTTGCTTTGTGTTGTTTCTCCACCGCTGCCGTATCCAATAGTCTGATGGGGGCCGGTATGTGGTTCTGGATTATTACTGGTGCTGGTGTCTTTGTCGTTGCCAGTCAGTATATTCCGCAATTACAAAACGTGGGTGTCGCCTGTGCAGCTTGCCTAAGTGTGGTTTCTGTTGGGGCTGTGTTAATGGGATTGGTTGCTGCAACGATAGGCGGCTCATTTTAGGGGCAGGAAGCTCTGCTCCTGTTCTTATTCTTCTTGATTGCTATAAATGGCTTTATCTTGCTATCGCTCAATAAAAGACGAGTGAATAGACTCTAGGATTGAGTGCGCTTGGTAAAAATATTCAAACTAATATTTGAGTTACAGGGATAAGTAATGGATAAACAATCAGCGTTAAAATTTGCCAAACACTGGGTTCAATCTTGGAATTCCCATGACTTAGATGAGATTCTTTCTCACTACACCGATGATTTTGAAATGTCATCGCCTATCATCGTTGAGCGAATGGGTGTTAAATCTGGAGCTCTTAAGGGTAAGGGGGCTGTTGGAGAATATTGGACTATAGCTTTGAAAAGCATTCCTGATCTGCACTTCGAGATACTATCCGTTTTTACGGGGGCAAATAGTGTAGTCATACACTACAAAGGGCACAAAGGTAACGCTACTGAGTATTTTCATTTTAATGATGAGGGCAAGGTATTCAAGGCTGTGGCCCATTATGAATAAACCTACGGGGACAGCACCCATTTGATAGACTGGAGAGGAATATGGGTAAACATCGTAAATCATGGTTTGTGGCTACGACAGCTGCGGTAATTTCGTTGAGTCTATCTGTTGTAACCTTGGCGAATACAGAGAGCGAAAATACTGCTGCACTTGAACGTGAAGCCGTCAGTATCGTCAAACGTTTTGCAGGAAAGTTAAAGCCGCAGTTAAAACAGGCAATAACAGCCGCCGGATTTGAGCATGCTATTAATGTGTGTTCAGTGGAGGCTCCTAAGATAGCCCAAACCTTAAGTGAAGAAACCGGCTGGGAGGTCAAGCGGGTAAGCCTAAAGGCCCGCAACAATGCCAGCGCTACTCCCGATCCATTTGAGCGCGATGTATTGAATAGTTTCGATCAAAGGCAGCAGGCAGGCGAGGCGCCAGCCACAATGAAACATGCTGAAGTTGTTGCTAATGAGTTTCGCTTTATAAAAGCGCAAGGCGTAGAAGGGCTGTGCCTTAACTGTCATGGCAAAAGTATTGCTCCCGAGGTGCAGAAGGTACTGGATAAACACTACCCGGATGATATGGCAACGGGCTATCTGTTGGGGCAGGTACGTGGTGCCTTTAGCCTGACGAAAACGCTTGAATAGTCTATTGGCTAAACTGGTGAAAGGTTTGTAGGGAAACAATGAAATATTTCAAATATTGGGTTAAAGAACCTTTTCATATCACTATCGATGGTAAATCCGAGCGGATTGACATTCTCTCTGGTTCCAATGTTTCCAGTCAGGATGCAAGCGATCAAGCTCAAGCGTGTTCCAGGCAGATTGAGGATCGGATTCAACATGGTGGCCGTAAGGATGATGACTATGAAACCCCCATTAAAGAATATGTTGATGACATTATTGATGACGCCAATGTTATTACGATCTGCCGTTATGGGGCCAAGATCTTAAACACCAATCAATATACGGTGCTAGATCTGGATGATTACCCCATCGATTTTATGGATATCTTTAAGTCGGTAAGAAAATTACCCAAAAAAGAGCGTATTGTTCATAAGTTTCTACAGCGTATTAAGAAATATCCAGAAATTGGTAGTGATTTCAGAATCTACGAAACTGCCAAGGGAATCAGAGTTATAGGCAAAACCTATATAGATCCTTCTATGCGAAGCTTTCAGTCATTTATGCGAAAGTTTGCCGTAGACTGGATCTATATAGCCATGTGCAAAAAGCAGAATTGTTACAGGGCACGGCTCACCCCTAAACCCTATCGAATGCGATTCAAAACAATCAAGGTGAAATCACCTTTGGATTGTGAGCAGCAGCCATATCTGGATTGGCAAAAAGACTACCACAATGAATCTGGTAAATTCAGTGTCGTTAAGTTGGTTCAGTCTGTGGGTAATGACTTTTCCTATGAGCCGGTTATTAAGCTTCATGATGAGATGTGTGGAGCTGTTTGTGGACGGCGTTTAGCATAAATATCCGTAATGGAGCCTAAAAGGAAGCAGGTATTAAGGCCATGGATCAAATTCTCATATATTCCGATAGCCTCACATGGGGCATTATTCCTGATTCCAGGCAGCGCCTGCCGTTTGATAAAAGATGGCCTGGTGTTTTTGAAAATACCCTTAATCAACTAGGTAATAATATTCGAGTTATTGAAAATTGCCTTAATGGAAGAAGAACCGTATGGAGTGATCCCTTCAAAGAGGGGCGAGACGGTTCGCAAGGGTTAGCGCAAGTTATCGAGATGCACTCCCCGTTAAAGTTAGTGATTCTGATGCTGGGCTCTAACGATTTTCAGTGTACACACAGCAATAATGCTTGGCTGTCAGCGCAGGGAACTGCAAAGTTAATTCAAATTATCAAGCAAGCACCCATTGAGCCCGGTATGCCTGTTCCTGAGATTATGGTTGTTGCGCCACCGCCTATCATCGAGCCGAAAGGGGTCATTGCTAGTAAATTTAATGGCTCGGAAAAGCGTTGCGTAGGTTTGGCTTCTGAGCTTGAGGGGATCGCTAAAGAGAGCTCAGTACATTACTTCAATGCTGGAAATGTTACAGAAGCCAGTGCTGTAGATGGTATTCATTTAGATGAAAATCAACATAAAGTACTAGGAAAGGCCATAGCTTATGAAGTGGTTGATATCATGGGATGATAGCGAAAACCTGTATCCAACGGGGGGCTATTGGTATTAAAGTCAAAATGGAGAATATATCAGTTATGGAAATCGAAAAGCACTGGCCAAATATTTTAAAAGTTCTACGCGAGGGAAAGAAGTCAAATCGTTTTTTCTCAATAGCCACAGTAAACGGTGACGGCACTCCTCATGTGACACCTATAGGTCATGTTTTTTTCAATGATGATATGACCGGTTACTATTTTGAACAGTATTCCGAAGTTATGCCAAGGAACTTTGAGTCGAACAACAATATTTGCCTGATGTCAGTAAATAGCGACACGTTTTTCTGGCTAAGGTCTCTATTCAGAGGGAATTTCTCCATGTCGCCAGCAATTAGGCTTATGGGTACGGTAGGAGAAACTCGAGAAGCCAGCGCAGAAGAGATAGAGAAACTCAAGAAAAGTATATCTATTACGTCTGGCTTAAAAGGCCATAAACTATTATGGAATAATCTAACTAAGGTTAGAGATATGCGGTTTACGGCATTCTCTCCTGCAAAGTATCCTGTTATGTGTGAAGGGTTGTGGGCAGAGTAGGTTTAGTAAATAAAAATTTACGGGGACAGCTCTAGGGGCTGATCCCGTTTATACAGATTTTGCCAAGAGAGGCAGAGAGCCTCTGGTGGTTAGCGCCTTTTTACCAGAACACTACTCTTCATGGAAAACACCAACACATCATCCTGATTAAACATCTTGTGCTGCCAGGTCATAACGCCACGGCTAGGGTTGGAATCCGATGGGCGGGCTTCGATGGTTTCGACTTCTACTCGCACGGTGTCGTTTGGCATCACCGGGCGATGGGTCTTGGCTTCGTCAAAACCCAGGCCAGCGATCATGGCGGGCTTTTTATGTTCGGGTAGTTGATTGCATAGCATCGACATCACGGAAAACAGGTGTGCAGTACAGGCGATTACATCGCCAAACAGACCGGCCTTGGCGACGTCTTCGTCAATATGAAACGGTTGTGGATCCCAGCGGCTGGCCATATCGATGATTTCTTCACGGGTTATCAGGTATTGCGGTGTTTCCGCTGTTTCACCGATACTGAGATCTTCCAAAAAACGCATATGCTTGGGACCCTGATTGGTTGCTTGGGGTGGTGAGTAGAGTGTACTAGGCTTTAGGTCAGTTTACTGCCGAGCGGCAGGACAAATTAACAGGATTAACAGTCTATTGTCTATTTAGGCTCACAATACAGGGAGATATGATGAAAACCATGACCTGCCGCCAGTTAGGCGGTGCCTGTGATCTGGAGTTTCACGCCAATACCTTTGAGGAAATGGCAGAGCTGAGCAAACAGCACGGTATGGATATGCATAAGCGCCAGGATGCCGCCCACCTGCAAGCTATGCAGGAGATGCAAGCCCTGATGCAGGATCCTGAGGCCATGCAGGCCTGGATTGAATCCAAACGCCAGGCGTTTGAAGACTTGCCCGAGCACTAATATCACCGCTATCAATATTTTATATATTGATTATCCGTTAGCCCGGGGCGTTACTGAGCAGTAGCATTTTCCTCATGATAAGTTGTTAGGAGGAGAGACCTTGGATATTTCATTATTGTTCAACGAGGCGGTGGATAGCACCTCGGAACGCATGGGGCTGATTGCTGGTGTTGTTTTAATTAGTCTGATTGGCTACGAGTGGCTCATGGGACGCTATCGCGATGGCCGTAAAACCCGTGAAGACTGGGCCATGGGGTTTATCTCCATTGGTATGTTGGCGGTGGTACAGCGGCCGCTACTGATGGTGATTATTTTTCTTGGGCTCAGCGCACTATTTCCTGCCGGGGCCGAGAGCTTGCGCTGGTTGGAGCTGGAGTACTTTTGGCCCACCATTATTGGTTATTGCCTGATTGATGAATATCTTCACGGCCGTGCCCATTTGTTTGCTCATGTGGCGCCGGTGGAAACGCCCTGGCTACGCAAAATCCAGAACTTTTATAAACGCGCTCATCGCCCGCACCATCAGATTGGTGGCAATGACGGCCGTGGTGAATTAAGCGTTACCCACACCTATGTAGAGCACTGGGGTTGGTGGTTGATTTTACCGAACTATTGGTTTGGTATTATTTGTCTGTATTTTGGTTTGTATGAAATTTTCTTCTGGGGAACTCTGGTAAAAACCCTATGGGGCATGCATGTGCATACCAACTGGGGGCATAGTTACGATTTGTATTTATTAAATCACTCTAATGCCTGGGTAAGAAAACTCACCTATGCGGTTTGCCACGTGTTTACCTTGCCGAACATGCATCACCAGCATCACAGCCGCAGTCAAAACTCGGCGAAAAATATGACTAACTTCATTTCCGTATTTGACTGGCTACTGTGGGATACTCTGGTGATTGAACAGCAGCGACCCGAAACCTACGGTTGGCGACAAACGCCCCGTGAAGAACACAGTGCCCTATACCGTTACTTTCACACCAACTTTAAAAATCTTTAGTAAGTTTGTTGTAGACCTTAAATATTACCCTGCCTGTAGGTTATGACGGCAGGGTAATATTCATAAGTTTTTCTTTTAACCAGCGATGTGCCTGGTCACGATTCAGGGCTTTATGCCAAATTAAATACAATGGCAGTGCACCTATGTCGATGGGGAAATCAAATCGCTGTAAGTCATAGGCGCGACAAAAGCGTTTGGCGGTTTGTGTGGGCATGGTAGCGAGGGCATCTGACTGCATCACCAGCTCAGGCACCAGTGATAGGTGTGAGGGCTGAGCCAACATTTTTCTCACTAAGGGTTGCTTGGCTTCCAGAGCCAGATCAAGCATGGTGGTTTGGCCATCGTGGCGGGTAAAAATAATATGCTGCTCGTTAAGGTAGTCGTCCAGCGTAAGATTGTTTGCAAGTCTTGGGTGTTGCTTGCGGGCAATGACCGACAGATTTTCTTCAAATACCTTGTGGCATTCAAGCTGCGGATCATCGCTCGGCTTTAAATCAAAATAAAAATCCATTTGCGCTTTGCGCAACTGCTCAAGGTTTTCTTTACGCTGGTTGGTAAAGGATTGCAAGGTCATCTGGCTGCCTTCGGCTTGCAGCATGGCAAGCAATTTGGGCAGTAAAACCGGTTCGATAAAATCATTAAGGATTAGTCGAAAGCAGCGACTGGAACTTGCCGGGTCAAAACTGTCTTCTTCAGCCAGTGCCAGCCTGATGGATGCCAAACCATCACGCACCGGCTGTGCCAATTGTTGCGCCTTCGGCGTGGGTTCCATACCTTCGCGGGTGCGAATAAACAAATCATCTTTAAAGGTTAAGCGTAAACGCGCCAGTGCGTTACTGGCGGCCGATTGTGACATGCCGAGTTTGTCGGCCGCCCGTGAGAGTTGTCGCTCTTCGAGCAGGGCGTCAAACAGAGTCAGTAAATTTAAGTCTACGCTTCTTAAGTTCATGCTCGAAGCCTAGCACAGCTTGTGTGCTTGGTTAACGGCGTCTGCCGGTGGCAAGACGCCAATAGTTTAAGGATTTGTAAAGTTTAAATACTTAAATCATGCAGGTTGTAATCCTTTAGCGAGGTTTTGGCTGTTTCATCCCAGGTAAAGGTCTGATGAGATTCCACGAAGGGTTGGTAGCGGTAGGCCTCTTCCGCTGGATAGCGCTGCTTGCGTGCCTCGATAGCATAACCGAGAACTTGTGAGCGCTTGGCAATTAATGCTGCGTCGTAGACTTCTGCCTGGCTGTGCATGCCAGCCCCCATCACACCCAGCACAGATGAGCGACGGTGAAAACCAAAGTTGACGGTGACCCGTGGTTCGAAACCCGAATTGGGGAAAGAGCCGTGAACCAGTTGGCGGTTGCAGATCACCACATCACCGGGGTTGCAGACTAAAGGTACCGTTCCTTCGATACGCTCACTACCCGATTCCTCTACCAGCTTGGTGATATCTATCTTGCCAAGCTTGTGGCTGCCAGGTAATACCCACACGCCGTTCACTGCGGTGCTGCCGTATACCTGAGCCATAAAGTTAAAGCCGTGAATACCTTCATCGAAGTCATTGCTGTCCCAGTGGGTATTGCCATCCTGGTGCCAGGATACGGCGGCCCCTATGCCGGGGTCTTTGATAAACAGGCTTTCGTGGAAGGGGGCAAAGTCCTTGCCGTTTACTGCTTCGGCCACTTTAAGCAATTCCGGGTGAGCGTAGGCTCGCAAGCAGGCGTCAGAAAATTGCAGTGAACCCATCAATACAAAAGGTACGTCCTTGGGGGCATCGCTATCGGCTTCGGGTTCGTAGAGTTTGATCTGGTGACGGCCATTGGCCAGATCGGTGCCGCCCAGAGGGTCACCCAGGGGCTTGGCCCAAATCAGGTTGAGTGACTGGCAGTCGGCACCCAGGGCAGGCTTGCCGTCGGTGGTAAGCTTGCCAAAGGGCTCGGCAGGGAAGGTCTTTCGCATGGCCTCCAGGTCCTGTTTGATGTCCTCCAGCTCGTCTTCCTGTAAAACATCGGTAAATACGTAAAAGCCGTAGCGGGAGTAGGCATCGAGTATGTCCTGGGCCAGATCGCCGTTGGCGTCAAAGCGAATAGGGCCGCGGTTATCCAGCGCGTAGGCCTGTTTTTCGCCTTCCAGCAGGTAATTACGCATGGCATCGGCCTGCTCGCCATAGCGCGCGGCGCAGGCCTCAATTGATTTACGGGTATCTTGCTTCATAATGTAATCTCTCTCTTACAGTTTTTATGGTTAATAAAATTTAATGCATAATAAAAACTGTAGTCAAGGCTATTTGTGAGATTTAGGGTGAAAAATGAGTAAATCAGGGGTGGCAAAGGGCAATAAGACCCGTCAGGCCAATAAGGAAATGCGTCGGCAGCGGATTTTGGGTATAGCTCGCGAGTTGATTGCTGCCCAGGGTTTTGAGGACTTCACTATTAGTGATCTGGCGGCCAAGGCTGAGGTGTCCATCCCCACCATTCACAACCTGTTTGGTAAAAAATACGATATTTTTCAAGAACTTTGCGGCGAAATGGTGGTGCGCATTGGCGAGGTGGTCAGCCAGCCGGAGCTGGTCGATCCTATTGAAGCCGCCGAGGCCTTTATCGATAATCTGCTCGATCTCTACCGCAACGATGAAGCTTTCTACCGTGCAGCCTTTGTAGCGGGTGAGCGCACCAAGCTGTTCGAGCATGAACTTCCGGCGGGCATCTTTAACAAATCCCTGGATATTGCCAAACAAATCTGTGCCTCGGCGGTGGAGCACGGTTATCTGCAGGGCAATATCGATACTGATTGGCTGGCTGAGCAGCTATTTGGCTGCCAGCGATTGGCGCGGCAGGATTGGGTTAATGGCTACATTGATCTATCCCGCTATCGCACCCAGGTACTGGTGGGGATGTTTATGACCTATGCTGCCGATGCCACGCCCGAGTTTCACCAACGCTTGCGCGATTGTATTGCCCAGTTGATCCAGGCTGAGCAATAAACGCAGTGACAAGCTAAAACCCAGTTATGCCGCCAGCTGATTGTGATTTAACGTACTTCCCCGCCGGGTCGCAATGTTTTTACGGCAATCGTAATCACTGCCACAAACGCGATAATGATGCCGATATAAAATAAAAAGAATGCCGTATCGCTGGCCAGGTTGGAGCTGGCGTTGAACGCAAGTCCTCTGGCGTTGGGGAAAATAGGGTCTATCGCCGAGGCGATAACAAAGGTCCAGGCAACGACAATCATACCCACTGAAATCCGGTAAATACGTTTGATATAGGGCTGTAGAAGGGGAATAACCGCAGCCATAATCCACAGCATTAAACCGTTGGCAATACCTTCCAGATGAGCCATGCGCCAGGCATCATAGGTGCCAGGAAACTGGTATTTTATCGTGCCGGGGAAGGGCCAAACGGTGACTTCACCCAATAAAAAGAATAAAAAACCGAAGCCGATAATAAAGCCCAGTAATAAAATTAGCGCGCCATGGCCCAGTAGCAGGCGTTGTGCATTTTTTAAATCGTTGTTCATCTTAAGTCCCCTTATCTGATTAAATTAGGAAAAACTGGCGCTGATATTGGTGGTGTCCAAAATCGCAAATTCGTCGGTATTGCTGTCGTAGCGTGCAATCCAGTCCAAACTCCATTGCGGATCTTTTACTTGCGACGGGTGGTGGCCCGGCAGGCAGGCTACAATCATCGGTGGTAGCATATTGCGAAAGAATCGAGTGGTCATTTTCAGGAGCTTCCAGCGTGAACGCAGGTTGTTCCATAATCCATCCTTTTTGAGCATGGCCTGGTAGGCGCGGCGGCTGTGTTTAATCACGTGCAGGGTGGCAAATATCACACCGTAAACACGGTAAAAATAATGGCCATAAACGGCGTTGTAGGCATCGATAGCTACATTTTTATGTTCGATCTCTTCAACAAAATGCCAGAGGACCAGGGAAGCAACTCGCGAATCAGCGTGGCCAAATAAATATTCACGATCATTGATCAGCCAATGGGCTACCCCTAATGCCATGGATTCAAAACCGGCGGCATAAGCGAGGTTGAATTTGTGCGAGCGGTTTTTCTCAAAGTCATCAAATTCCTGTTTCATTTGTCGCTCGATATTGGTCAGCTCGGCGTAGCCTTTTTCAATCAGTAGGTCATTAAACTTACGGTGTTGTTGGAAGTGTTGACCCTCCTGGCCGATATAGAGTTTTACGTCTTCTTTTAAGGTTCCCGAGTCAATAAGCGGCAAAGACTTACGCATAGTTCTAATGAGGTAGGGTTCAAGGAAAGGCATGGCCAACGATGTGCCGTTAACCATATGGCTCCACTCAGGTTTATCCGGGTTCCAGTGCGGGTCTATATCGTTTGGAAATTCAAATGGCATTTTGCGAACAATCATGTCCGGCTTGTCCGTGGTCTTTGTGATGCTGCTCATGGGCTCTCTCTGCTTTTTTATGGGTTTGCAGATATGTTAGAGATGGCTTGGTGGTTAAAGAGGGTTAATCGTCGTCATTAGGGGGTTATTTATTGACTTGCTGGGGTTAAATATTGCCAGTAAGGGGTTATTTGTTGACGTTTTGGGCTAGGCTAACGGTATGTCCCTGGGGAAAGGCGTTATGAGTCTTGATGAAGACAGCTTGTTGATACCGGCCAGTTACTCTCGCATTATCGCGCGCGAGTTAAATTTGCAGGAGCGGGAACTGGAGCCCTTGTTACGCGGTACTGGCTTACCTATAAATATCCTTCTGCCCGGTGATGAGGCTTATATCACTGCGCAACAGCAAATGCGTGTGCTGGACAATGCGCAGCATATTTTGGGTTCGCCGGAGATCGGCCTGCGACTAGGCAGGCAATTACAGCCCTCTTCCCATGGCCCCTTGGGGTATTTGGTATTAAGTAGCCCGGATGTGATTACGGCGCTGGAATCCTTCGCAGATTTTTTACCGTTGCGTTTACCTTTGGCGAGTGTGCAAGTAGATCTTGATGAGCACTACCTGACCTGCATTCTTGAAATAAGAGTTTCCGCCAAGCCCAACGTGCTGCGTATTATGCAGGAGTGCTTTGCGTTAATGATTCAGGCGGTCGTTGAATCTGTATTGGGGCGGGAGTTAACTGAGGCCAGTATTGAGCTGCAACATGCTCGACCATCCCATAGCGACTGTTATGGCGATTACCTGCATTCAGCGGTGCATTTTTCTCAGACTGTTAATCGGGTACAGATGCCGGCGGTGTTAGCGCGTAAGGCGAATGCCTCGGGTCATTCGGACAGTTATTCTTTGTCGCAGGACCATTGCTGCCGCCTGCTTGAGCAGATACCCGTGTCTGCAATGTCGACTACCGATCAGGTGCGTCGATTATTACTTTCCCATCCGGCAGGCTCTATCACCGAAGCGGATGTGGCTCGTGAAATGTTTGTCTCCAAGCGAACTCTGGCTCGGCGGTTGGCGGAGGAGGGCAGTAGTTACCGTACGATCTCTGAAAAACTGTTGTCGGAACTGGCTGTACGTCACCTGCGAGAATCGAACTTTTCGATAGATGCCGTTGCAGCGTCATTGGGTTATTGTGATGCAGCGGCTTTTCGTAAAGCCTTTCGTCGTTGGTATGGCCAGACGCCATCACAATACCGGCGTGATAAGTTGTTAATGCCCATCTCTTAATAACCAAGTCTTAATGTCTTGCCGAGACTGAATTGGTAGTTCTTTAATTCGGGATTGTACGTTTTACTCATGCCCCGGTAATCCAGTTGTTGCCACTGGCGGGTTTGCAGTACTGGCAAATAGTCTTGAATATTATCCCGCGTGACCGCTTCAAAAATTTTGCGCTGCTGATAGCTTCCACCGTCATCAATAAAATCCCGGCCGTGGTGGTAATCGTAAAGCATAATCAGGCTCCAGCCCGCTGTCATAAAATGCCCGCCAACCGAGGCATACAGGTCGCCATTTTGTAGTGCCGTGATTTCATCCTGATCCCAATTAATACTGGCAATATTCACTTTTTGTAAGCGCAGAGATTGAGTGGAACCCTTTAGGGCTCCCAGCCCCATGGCGCCGTTGGCGGCCCAGATAAGATTAATGTCCGGATGACGGCGTAACAGGCCGGGGGTACGCTGTTGGGGAATATCGTAACGCCACTCGCCGGGCATGATGTATTGCAGTTTGGCTGAGGGATGTTCTTGCAGTGCGCGCTTCAACCCTTTGACGCGTAACAGTGAAGCGGAGGTAACATCGTCTCCACTAAAAGCCAACAGCCTTGCAGGTTCGCCTTTGAGGCTGGTTATTAATTTCTTCGCGAGCTGGTAGCCGGCGAATTCATTATCGGGTACGAGAGCACCGAGCCAGTGTTTGTGAGTCTGTCTGGGCTTGGGCTGTAAGTGCAGAGTCTGGTTGTAATGGTTATAGGCCAGAAAAAACGGAATACCGGCTTTATCGATAGCATCGAATATTGGCGTTAAGGCAAAGCGCTCGTTAACCAGTAACAGGTAATCCGGTTTTTGCGGGCGTTTGAGAATATCCTGCACCAATGCTTGTAAGCGAAAGGCGTTGCGCTCAGCGTGCAAAATTTCCAGTTGAATATCCAGGTCTTCAGCGACAGCGTGAGCAAAGCGGCTGGCCTCGGGCCAGAAGTGACCCGTGGGGTTGTCCAGATTGGCGTGGCCGGGGTTAATAAACACCACGTGCATGGGGTTTGCCATTAGGGCTGAGCTGTTGCAAAGCAGGTAAAGTAATACGATAGCAGGTGGCCAGAAACTTCGAAGTAATGCGTTTAGCTGCACAGGCTCATCCAGTGTGATTCCAATCATTGTGTGTAAATCTGTAGGAATAGTGTAATGCATGTCGGTAAATGGATGCCAATGCGGTGCATGGTGTTGATTGTGACGTCATGCTTGCCATTCAATAGTGCACATTGGGGAGGCTTGAATAGCTGTAGTAAAAACTGAGTTTCGCGGAGGATGGGTTTTTATAATTGGTTGTATGAGATAAGTAACATGGCGCAGCTGATTCCTCTAAGTTGCACAACCTGCTATAACATTTTGAAATAAGAGGGCCATATTCTTTGGGCTGGCCTGTTCCTTGCTGTCACTCATATGTGTCAGGTGAAAGTTTGCTGACGTTGCAACAAGACGTCACACAGACGTCATCTAGCTCTGCTAACCTGACGGCCATTAGCGACGCAATTAACGAGGAAGGAATCATGCGCGTACGTATCGAAGTAGATTTGTCTGCCAAGGAAGCTCAAGAGTTAATCGAAGGAAATCTTCACGCTTTGCAAAAGCCTGTTAAAGAGGCGCTGAGCTGTGCCGGTCAGGATGAGCTGGTAGAAGAGTTCACCGAAATGTGGTCACAGGCCAAGCCTGTCGTGAATCAATCTGTTTCCCTGTATTGTCAGGCGATGGATGAGGCGATGCAGATGTTTTCGCCGAATTCTGTAAATTAATTTTTCTTAGTTCAAGTTTTTGTTGCTCAGTTCTTCTTAACTGGGGTCAGACCCGTAGGGTCTGACCCCGGCTTTTCCCGTACCCGGAATTTGTCTCGGCTCGGGGTCTGACCCTGCGGGTCAGACCCCACTTTAATAGAACGATCTTTTTAGATATAAAAAAGCCCCAGCAAAGCTGAGGCTAAACGATTAAGCAAGCAATTTCCTTCTTACAACATATATTGTCCACCGTTTACGGAAACAGTACTGCCCGTAATAAAGTCTGCATCATCATCAATCAAAAACAGTACCGCACGTGCAATATCTTCCGGCTTACCCAAACGGCCTACCGGTACCGTGCTGATAATTTTTTGCAGAACATCTTCCGGCACTGCGCGAACCATATCGGTATCGACATAACCTGGTGCGATAGTATTAACGGTAATGCCGCGGCCGGCATTTTCCTGGGCAACGGCTTTGGTGAAACCAATGACGCCGGCTTTAGCAGCGGTGTAGTTGGCTTGACCGTACTGACCCATTTGGCCGTTAACCGAGCTGACATTTACGATGCGTCCAAACTGACGCTTGCGCATGCCTTTTAATACGGCGCGCACCGTATTGAAGCAGGAATTCAGGTTGGTGTTGATTACGGCATCCCAGTTTTCAGCGGGCATTTTATGCAGGGTACCGTCACGGGTAATACCAGCGTTGTTGATCAGAATTTCAATGGGGCCCTGTTCGGCTTCGATTTGGCCGATGCCGTCGATCACTGAGCCCATATCGGATACGTCAAAACGGTAAGCAGGGATACCGGTCTTTTCAGTGAAATATTGCGCTACACGGTCGCTGCTGCCGTAATTGGCCACAACTTTATAGCCTTTGAGTTTTAACTTTACGCAGATGGATTCACCAATACCGCGGGTGCCGCCAGTTACTAATGCCACTCTTCCCATAGGGAATCTCCTTGTCGATATATTGTCGGTCGGCCAAAAAGCCATTGATCCGCCCGTCACTGCTGCGGATGTCGAATACTTATGCACAGTTGAAAAGTTATTCACTGGCATGTTGGTTGTTGCAATTTGTTTGCCAGAAAAATTTATCTATTGTCTTGCAATGCAAGTGGTACAGAAGGAGTGATTGCCAACTCATCTGTGGGGATAACGTAGAGGATTTTTCTTACAATTTAATTAAGTTGCCGTAAGAAATATATTGAGAAATGAACTGTGGATAGTTATTGGCAGCTGTTTAAACTAACTGCCAATCAAGATCAAGCTGCAGGTTTTGCCAGTTGCTTTTTTCCTGCTGAAGGTCGGCATCCAATAAACATTGCAATGATTGCCATTGCTTGTCGAACTGAATGGTTAACCCGGTGGCTGAGACGCTAAAGGTTAAGTTGCGAGTATCAGTATGGCGGAAGCGGCTGAGCATCACCGAGATTCTGAATGCAGCGATTAAACGCCAGATATCTTTGGCGTTGTATTGCTGGTACAGCGGCTGCTCTTCGGTTTTTAAACTCTTGCGGTGATTCAGTAAGATAAACGCCAACGTTGCCTGCTGTTCGTTATTAAAGCCCGCCATAATGGCATGTTCAATAATATACGCACTATGGCGATGCACACTTTGATAATTTATATGTAAGCCCACTTCATGCAGCTGAGCGGCCCAATTCAGTAGCTGTGAAT
This sequence comes from Maricurvus nonylphenolicus, assembly GCF_042854845.1. Classification (GTDB taxonomy): domain Bacteria; phylum Pseudomonadota; class Gammaproteobacteria; order Pseudomonadales; family Cellvibrionaceae; genus Maricurvus; species Maricurvus nonylphenolicus. The sequence goes on from NZ_AP031498.1 coordinate 319,724, forward strand.
AGTCGTCGTGTGTCAGCTGCCACGGGCCTTGCACCAGGTCAAATAACTCCTGAGTCAAGAGTCCTACCCGTTGCGCGTGATGCGTGCTGATATCAAATCGGGCTGCGATATTGGCAACACTTTGATGACGAATATCACAGTGATTCAGTCGCGCTTGCATATCCTGCAGCAGCCCTTCACGCAATGCCGCATCGCCATAAAACAATTGGTCGATTTCCAATAAATCAAAGGCGGCAATCAACACGGCCAGGCCGCCACACAATACCGGTGCACGATCAGGGGTAACGCCAGGCAGATTGATTTGTTCAATGTTGCCACAGGTGATCAGGTGAGTGCGAAGGGTGTTAAGGGTATCTAGTGTCAGGCGTCCATCAGACAATCCCATGGCCGCGGCGCACAGGCTGAGGGTTTTGATGGAGCCGGAGGTGCCGATTACCCGTTGCCAGCCCAGGCGCTGGTAGGATTGTAATAGCGGTTCAAGTTGTTGCTCGGCGTCGATGATGGCCTGTTGGAAGCTGGCATCGTCAATAGCGCTGTCGGCAAAGTAGCGCTTGGTTAAACTGACACAACCCATCGCACAGCTGTGTACGATCAGCGGTTCCTGATCTTCCCCAATGACCAGTTCGGTGCTGCCACCGCCGATATCGATCACCAGACTGCGGCGGTCAATATGTTGATCCTGGTAAACGCCCTGATAAATCAGGCGTGCTTCTTCGGGGCCGGACAGGATTTCTATCGGGTAGGGGAAGTGGGGTTTTAGCTGTGCGAGTAGCTCATTAATGTTCTTGGCGGTACGGAAGGTATAGGTGCCGACAACACGTACGTCATCCGGTGCGATATTTTCCAGCACCTTGCCAAAGGCGGTCAGGGTTTCCACGCCGCGAGTAATGGCATCGTTATCAAGTTGCTGTTGTGGGTCCAGTCCGGCAGCCAGGCGCACTTTGCGCTTTTCCCGGTGAATGATCTTGCAGGTTTGGCCCTCTTGGCTGTGGCTGAGTTCTGCCAGAATCAGGTGAAAGCTGTTGGAGCCCAAATCGATGGCGGCGATGGTGCGGCGCTGTGGGTCGTTGTTATCCGTCAGGCGGGCTTGAGCCTTAAGGTCTGGTTGGGGTGGTACTATTTGGGGCTGAGCGTTTTTTGCCACGTGTGTATCTTATTTCGCTTTCTTGCTTGTATTTGGCTTGGCGCCATCTGCCGCAGCTCTCTCAGCTACTTTATGCCTGCTCCTGTTGCAGCAGATATTCGTGGGTGGCTATCTGAGCGCGGTATTTTCTTTTACTTCCCTTAGGGGTATACGGGTTTGACTGGTTTTTGTCAATGATTCGCGCTTTGCAGTTGTCGTTTAGCTGAATCTCGATCAGGTCGATAATGCGCTGTTTGATGGCCTCATCGTAGATGGGCACACCCACTTCAACCCGGTTGTCGATATTGCGCCCCATCCAGTCACCCGAGGTAATAAACACTTCTTGCTCGCCCTGATTGTGGAAGATCATCACTCGACTGTGCTCCAGGAAGCGGTCGACGATGCTGATGATATGAATGTTCTCGCTGGAGTCTTTAATCTGGGTTTGCAGGGTGCACATGCCGCGCACAATCAGTTTGATCTCAACGCCGGCCTGGGCGGCATTGCACAGATGCAGGCTAATCTCATCGTCGCAGAGGTTATTGACCTTCACGGTAATGGCCGCTGGCTTACCGGCCTGGGCATGTTCGGTTTCCCGGTCGATCAGTTGCAGTAATCGCTCGCGGCTGTTGATCGGCGAGACAATTAAATGTTTAAACGGGTAACGGCGATAGCTGTGGTCGATAAAGTTAAAGACCTGTTCTATTTCGCGGGTGATTTCCGGGCGGCTGGTAAAGTAGCTCAGGTCGGTATAGATACGCGCATTCTTCTCGTGGAAGTTACCGCTACCAATATGACCATAATGGCAGGGGCCGTTCTTTTCGGTGCGGGTAATCAGGCACAACTTGGCGTGGACCTTCAGTGTTGGAATGCCAAAACTTACGCGAATGCCGGCACTCTGCAGGCGCTTGGCTTCAGTGATATTGTTGGCCTCATCAAAGCGTGCGTGCAGCTCAACCACGGCAGTGACCTGCTTGCCGTTGCGTGCGGCATCACACAGGGAGCGCAACACGCGAGAGTTATTGGCAACCCGGTAAAGGTTGATGCGGATATGGGTCACCTTGGGATCAAAGGCGGCCTGGCGCAGCACTTCAGTAAAGTGGTCAAACGACTGGTAGGGGTAGTGCAGCAGAATATCCTGCGCGTGTATTGCATCAAAGACGTTATCGGCAGTGGCAAAAGCACGGCAAGGTACTATGGGCAGGGCCGGGTGTTCCAGGCTGTCGCCGCCAACATTGGGGAAGGCAATAAAGTCTTTGAAGTTGCGGTAGGGGCCGCTGGGTAGCAGTGAGTCGTGTGAGCGCAGGTTGAGGCGATTGCGCAGAAATTTCACCAGGGTTTCTGGCATGGCCTCGTCGTGTACCAGGCGCACGGGCTCGGCGCTCAGGCGGCTGCGCAGGCCTTTGGACAGTTTGTCCATGATGCTCTGGTCTATCTCACCGCTGAGGTTGATTTCCGCATCGCGGGTCATCTTAAAGGAGAAGGCAGCAATACTGTCGAATTCAAATACGCCTTCAAAGACTTCCGGCAGGCAATGTTTGATGGCGTCATCGAGCAGGATAAATTTCTTGCTGGCACCAGATTCAGAGCTAGAGCCAGGCAGCAGGATAAAGCGGCTGGTGGATTCGGTTGGTACTTCCAGGACCGCGTGTTCAATGCGGTTGTCGCGCTGCATTTCCACTGCCATGTAAAACAGGTCGTCATTCAGACAGGTGGCCAGATCCATGCCCGGGTGCACAATCAGCGGTGCCATATGGGGGCGGATATTTTCCTGGTAGTAATTTTTTAACCACTGGGACTGGAATTTGGTCAGTTGCTTGTCGCTGGACAGGATAATGATGTTCTTTTTGGTGAGATCTTTTTTTAGATCCCGATAAATACGATCGAACTGGCGGTTGAGCTGCAGTACCTTCTTTTGGATATCTTGCATTAACTGCTCGTCGTCCTGCGCATCACGGGCATAGCTGTGCAGCAGAATACGACGGCGCACATCGGCCACCCGCACACGGAAGAATTCATCCATATTGTTGGAGAAGATGCCCAAAAACCGCACTCGCTCAATCACCGGGTTGCTGGTATCGGCAGCTTCCTGCAGGACGCGCTCGTTAAATGACAGCCAGCTGAGTTCGCGAGGTACACTCAGGGCTCGCACCTCTAGGTCGGTATCTGGCGAGGAAGAAAGTGTATCGGTCGTTATTGGTGTCATAAACAGCATCCCTAAAGGCTAAATCTCTAGGGCGTGTTAACTGGCCCTGGCAACAACTGATTTTATGAAGGCAGGATGACAGAAATATGTCAGCCGGCAGGTGTATCGACGCTGGTACTGAAAAGGTGTGTTGGCTAAGATAAACAGGCCCCAGTACACTGCATGACTTCAGCGCAAAGGAGATAGCGTATGGCAACCCCTCAGGCAGCAATTCTCAAAGGTCCCCCCGAACAGGCCCGGTATTTAATGTTCGATATTCGCGCTGGGGCCACAGCTCCCGAGGATATACGGCAAATTTTGAGCCAATTGTCTGCAGAAATTGATGGGATTACCGCGGCGGTGGGTATTGGTGCTCCCCTGGTGAGTTATCTTGATGCTGAGGTACCGGGATTAAGATCCTTCCCGGCATGGAGCGGTAAAGGTGTGACCGGTGTGGCACGTCAATCCTGTTTGTGGCTCTGGCTGCGAGGCAGTGATCAGGGCGAGCTTATGCACCGTGCCCGACGTTTCTGTCAGCTATTGGCGCCGGTATTTATCGCTACCGATGAGGTACAGGCATTTAAATACAAAGAGGGCCGCGACCTGACCGGCTATATCGATGGCACCGAAAATCCCACTGGCCAGGATGCCATTTCAACTGCCATCATCAGCAATGGCAATCCCGACATGGAAGCCTCCAGTTTTGTCACAGCCCAGCGCTGGCTGCACAATTTTTCTGCCTTTGATGCCATGTCGCAATCGCAAAAGGACGACGCTATTGGTCGTCGCTTAAGTGATAATGAGGAATTTGGTGACGCGCCTGCTTCGGCACACGTAAAGCGCACGGCGCAGGAAAGTTTTGATCCCGAAGCCTTTTTATTACGCCGCTCCATGCCCTGGAATATGGGCGGCGACAGTGGTTTACAGTTTGTGGCTTTTGCTCATACGCTGGATGCCTTTGAGGTTCAATGGCGGCGCATGCTGGGCCTTGAGGATGGCGTCTGTGATGCGCTATTTCAATTCAGTTGTGCCATCAATGGAGCGCACTTCTGGTGTCCCGGTATTGTTCAGGGCCGACTTAACCTAAAAGTATTAGGTGTCGAGTAAGTATTTTGTGGCACGTTAGTCGCGTGCCAATAGATTGATCTAGTTGATTAGCCGTAACTTCTTTATACTGTTAACCAATCGATGGTGACTTATCGATTCCCCTTCTATTCTTATAAAACAAATAAAGGGGGGGAAGCTGCTTCAGCTCTCCACTAATTAGCCTATTTATCAATGGAATGAGATAAATACATATGGATGCAACCAAGCATATCTGGATCACTGGTGGTACCAGTGGTATCGGATTGTCGTTAGCCAAACACTATTTGCAGCAAGGCCACAAGGTGGCGTTAACCGGTTTGGAGATTGAAGCGGTTAGTGCATTGCAATCTGCCTACCCTGAGCAGGTTACCTATGTGGCTTGGGACGTTTCGCAACTGGCCGATATCGATCTGGTGTCGGCGCAATTACAACACAGTCTCGGTCATCTTGATGATGTGATTATCTGCGCTGGCATTTGTGAGTATGTGTCGGTTGACGGTTTTGATGCCGATGCCTTTGCCCGCGTTATGGCCGTTAATTTTCAAGGCGCGATCAATACCGTTGCTGCCGCCTTGCCGCTACTTCGCCGCTGTGTTCAGATGGGGAAACAGCCGCGCCCCTTGGTGACGGTTATTTCAAGTTTATCCAGCTGGGTGCCGGTGAAACGTGCAGGCGCTTACGGAGCCTCCAAGGCTGCGCTGCGTTATGCCATTCATAGTATTAAAGGTGAGTTGGTCTCCGAAGGTATCGATGTCAGCGTGATTCAACCGGGTTTTATTGATACGCCATTAATGCAAAAACTGCCGCCATTGAAAGGCTATAGCATGATGACTGTAGACAGCGCGGTTAAGCGAATAATTAACGCTATTGAGCGTCGTGTAACGGAGTACTGTTTCCCCAAAAATCTGTATTGGCGCCTGGGGTTTGTTTCCATTTTACCCATGAATTGGCAGTTGCGGATTATGGGGGGAAAACAGAAGACGCAGAATAATCTGGTACCGCCACCGCAAGAACACATTGATGTGGTTGTACCGGAAAAACGTTCTGCGTCAGTTGTTAAGGTTGTTGAGACTTAGTCTTCTACATTCGAGAAATGTGTGCCAGCGGTCAGTGCGCCATCCACGACCATGGGGCAGCCGGTGACGTAACTGGCTTTGTTGGAGGCAAGCCAAACCACGGCATCGGCAACTTCCTGTGGGGCGGCGCCGCGGCCCATAGGCATCATGGCCGTCAGGGCCGCGTACTCATCAGGGCCCAGAGTGGTCTTGGTCATATCGGTTTCAATAAACCCTGGGCATACGGCTACACAGCGGATGCCGTCTTTGGCGTATTCCAGAGCCGTTGCTTTAGACAGACCAACGACACCATGTTTAGCCGCGGTGTAGTGCGGAATACTGGCCATGCCCATCAGGCCATCGACTGAAGCGGTATTGATGATCACACCGCTTTGGGCTGCCTTCATGGGTTCCAGTGCAGCGCGGGTGCCGTAAAAAACGCCATTGAGGTCGATATCGATAACCTGGCGCCAGTCCTCCAGGGTTTGTTTGCCGGTACGAGCGCGGTTTCCTGCAATACCGGCGTTATTGAAAATGACGTCGACTTGGCCGAAGCGGTCCATAGTGGCATCGATCATGCGCTGGCAAGCATCGGCATCAGCAACGTCGACTTGCAGAGCCAAAGCGTCATTACCTAATTCTGCCGCAAGCTTTTCAACCACTGCCAGATTGATATCGGCGAGCACCAGCTTGGCACCTTCTTCGGCAAAGGTGCGAGCCGTGGCTTCACCAATACCTGCCGCAGCGCCAGTGACAATCACAACTTTATCTTGTAAACCTAAATCGGCCATTTTCTTCTCACTCTATAGTTTCGCTCTTTGGGTTCGTAATAACGATGAAAACGATTGAATCGTTATATTCAGAGTAAGAGGTGAAGACGCTGCGGGAATACACCCAAAGGGGTTAAAAAATTAACCCCTTACATTTATTTAACGGTTCAGGTTTGGATTTGTTGGCCCAGAAAATTCAGTTGGTGACTAATATTGATCTCAAAGTCATCATCGAAGTAGGGTTTGAAGTGATCGGCATGCAGGGTGATTAGCTGGCCCAGGGGAATTCGCTCGGCCATGGTTTTAACCAGGTCGTAAGGGATTAGGCTGTCTTCTGTGGCGGCCAGAATCAGGGCGGGGCAGCGAACTTTCTGTGCGTTATAGAGCGGGTTATAAAAAGGCAATTGCAAGGCGATACGCGCGGGTACCGCATTTTGCCAGTGCGGATCATTGTCGCTGAGGCGCCTATAGTTGGGATAACACTCATCGGTATCAAGCAGGGCTCGCTTGCAGTCAGCGGCAACGACCGGGTAGGTGACTGGCGCTAATCCCAGCAATGCTTTGAGTGCATCAAGCATGCCGTGTAGCGACAGGCTAAGCGCATGGGCTGGCGCCATGGTGCGGGTTAACGCAAGCCCAGATACAAAAGGTACCTGGGCGATAAGCCCTGCTATCGTGTGATCCTCCGCGGCAATACTCACCACATGGCCGCCACTGAAAGAGCTGCCCCAGAGATAGATTTTAGAGGGGTCGACCTGTTGATCCTGACGTGCGTGGCTAATGGCTGCTCGCCAGTCTTCCAGTTGGCGCCAGGGGTTAATGTGCTGGCGCGGTTTGCCGTCGCTATCACCAAAACTGCGGTAATCAAATAACAATACAGCAAAACCCGCTGCACAGAAGCGTTCCGCAAAGGCAGGCAGGCGGAAGTTGCGCTGTCCGGCGAAACCGTGGGCCATCACAATGGTGGGGTGGGGGTGATGGCAATCTGGGCGATAAAAATCGGCGGCGCAACGGGTTTTGTTGGACCGAAATTCAGTACTTTCTATTTTCAAAATAATGCTCTCTGTTAGCCATTTTATAACGTTTTCTAACAATTACTCTTTAACTCGCGAATAATTTTTATATGAAAGGCTTTAATAGTCAGGCCATTTACTGGCTCACGTCAATCTACCCAAACGGGTGAAATCAGTTCACCCGTTTGGGTGAGTATTTTGTTTATGGGAATCGCTATATTCGTCAGACTCGTTCTGGGAAGGAGAGCCAGTTCCTCTATGTCTCTACAGAATATCTTTGGAGACGCATAAGAGGGTAGGAACCTGGGGCGAAAAAACATAAAAATGAAAATAGAGAGAGTAATACCATGATCAAAACTGATTTTCGTCACTTGTCTTCTCGTTCATTACTGAGTGTATCCATAGCGTCTGTGGTACTCGGAATGGGTTCTTTTGGCTCGGCGGTCGCAGAAGATTTTACGCTGGAAGAGGTGGTGGTAACCGCACAAAAGCGTGCAGAAAGCTTACAAGATGTTTCTGTGTCCGTATCCGCTCTCGGTGGTGATTTTATGCAGGATGCTGGCATCAGTGATATGAATGATGTTGCCCAACATGTTCCGGCATTAACTGTGTCAACGAACTCTAGCCCATGGAACACCAGTTTCCGTATGCGTCGTATTGGTAACGAAGGAAACATTCCTACCTTTGAGCCAGATACTGGGTTGTTTATTGATGGTGCCTTTCGTTCTCGCTCCGGCCTGGGGCTCGGCGATCTGGTAGATATCGAGCGCATAGAAGCGTTGAAAGGCCCGCAGAGTACGCTTTACGGTAAGAATGTAACGGCAGGTGTAGTGAGTGTTACCACTACGTCTCCGACACAAGATTTTGAAGCCATGGTTGAAGGGTCGGTGGCTGAAGACTCGGCCTATAACGTTAAGGGTTTTATCAATGGCGGTTTAAGCGAAACCGTGGCTGGTCGTTTGTCCATGTCTTATTCCGAGCGTGATCATCTAGTGGAGAATGTTGGTGCTGCCGGCGATGCTGATGATCTACAAAGTTATGCCCTTCGCGGCCAATTGATGATCGAGCCGAGTGATGTACTGAGTATTCGTTTGATTGCCGGTGCAGTACAGCGTGAATTTGATGGTCCCGTGGGCGACGTTGAATGGGGCGCATCTGCACAGGCTATGTTCCCGGCGCTAGGTGCGCCAATTACGGATAACACGTTGGGCAACCGTAAAATTGATTACGGGCAGGGTGTCAATGAATTCGAGCAGGATTCCTATGAATTTACCGCCATTGTTGATTACGATTTAGGTTATGCCAGTCTGACATCCATCACCAGTTATGATGAATATGATGTGGTATCGACATTGGTTGATACTGATCAGATGGGATTGGATATTATCAAGTTTAACGATACCACTGAGGGTTACTCCTACAGTCAGGAATTACGCCTGACCTCACCCGGTGGTGAAACCGTGGATTGGATGACGGGAATATTTATTTATCATAACAATTTTACCCGTGGTGAAGGTGATGATCAGGACTTTGTGCTGGGTAGTGATATCAACCTTTTATCGCTCGGCTTTACCGGTAACCTTGATCCTAATGCATTAGGTCAACCGGGTCAGTATGCCGATGTGTATAACGAGCAGGATACTGATACCTACGGCGTTTTTGCTTCCGCAACCTGGAATATCTCTGATGTGATGTCGTTAACGGGTGGCTTGCGCTACAGCTACGAGAAGAAAGATGCAGAGATCAGCAATACATCTACAGCTTTGGCCTCGGGTAATATTGCTGCCTTGCCAGACGGTTTAATCGGAGCACTGGTGCCTGCGGCAGGACAGCAATGGAAACCCTCCGATAGCTGGAATGCGGTAACCGGTAATCTGACCCTGGAATATCACTGGACCGATGAAGTGATGACTTATTTAACTGCAGCACGTGGCTTTAAAGCTGGTGGTTATAACTTGGGGTGGGGTGGAACGGCTTTTGCGGACCGTCCATTTGATGAAGAGGTGGTTGAAACTCTTGAGTTGGGTTGGAAATCCCGTTTACTGGGAGATCGCCTGCAGTTAAACGGTGCGGTTTTCTACACCGAATATACCGATTTTCAATCTGCAGCTTTTAAAGGTTTGACCTTTGAAGTTAATAACGCTGAGCAGGTTAATAATATCGGTATCGAGTTTGATGGTCTGTACTTGTTAACTGAAAATATCACCGTTAACTTTGCTGCGTCTTATGTGAAGGCGGAATACGATGAGTACACTAAAGGTTCTTGTGCCTATGGTGTGACACCGAATGGTCCGCAAGCGGCTAACGGCTTCTGTGATCTGAGCGGTGAAGACCTACCATTTGCTCCTCGCTGGAAAGCCAATGCTGGTGTTCAGTATGAAACCCAACTGTGGGATGGCGATTTTTATGCCCGCACGGATGTATCGTGGGTCGATGATCATATCCCAAGCTCTTCTTTGGATGAACGTCATGAGCAAAGTGATTACGCTATGGCAAATGTGAAGTTGGGTTGGCGCAATGCCAGTTGGGATTTCTCTATCTGGGGAAAAAATATTACCAATCAGGATTATGCCGTTCAGTACGCGCCGGATAATGTATTGGGGGCTCTTTTACAGGATGGCTCACAGCAAGTATTTATGAATACCCCGGCTGCCGCGGGTGCGACTCTGCGTTATACCTACTGATGCTCGATCTCTCTCGTTGAAGCTCAGCTTTTGCCGAGGTTAGCCCCGATCAGAAATGGTCGGGGCTTTTTTGTGTGCGCGTGAGAATATAGCTAGGTTGAGTAAGTGGTTACTTAGGTGGCAGACGACTATATTCATGGAATCAACTTGGAACCTTTAATGGCTGTAGCAACTCTATGGTAGAGTTGTATCATAAATAGCTTCTTTGGGTGTTTATCAAGTCAAAATCAGGGAATTGAAACTGGATCATGAGTCATACACTAGATCATCAAGCGCTTTCAATGGCCTGCCCATCCTGTGATTTGATCTATGATATGTCGGGCCTCAAGGATGGTGATCGCGCAAATTGTCATCGCTGTGGCCATCGATTAACTACTTATCGGGCTGATGAGCTGCATCGAGTCATTGCCTATGGCAGTTCGGCCTTAATTATGCTTCTGCTCTCATGCAGCTTCCCCTTTTTATCTTTCAAAGCCAGTGGCCTGGAAAGTGTTATTACCTTGCCGCAGACGGTATATAAGCTGTGGTTGAATAATATGCCAGATCTGGCTGTGCTGGTGGGCGCATTTATTTTGGGGGTGCCTGCATTGGTGTTGGGCATGATGATCTGGATGGCTGTGCATCTAATCAGAAAGCAGCCGCATCCCTGGTTGCCTCTGGTGGGGAGAATAGTCTTTACCCTGCAGGCCTGGTCGATGGTGGAAGTATTTTTTATCGGGGTGTTAGTCAGCTTGGTGAAAATAGCCAAGATGGCGACGGTTGTTATGGGCGTGTCCTTTTGGTCCTATGGCGCATTTTTTATCCTCTTTACGATGACCTTGGCAACCCTTGATCGTTACCAGTGCTGGCGAAGAATTGATGCGTTGGAGTCTAGCGATGTAAAACATGAGGTGAAAGATGCAGACCGATAGCTGGCGTCAGACCGCGGCCTACAAGAATCTGGTATCTTGTCATGTATGCTTCAAATTGGCAGATAAGCAACTACACCATTGCCCTCGCTGTGGTGCCGCCATGCACTTACGTAAAAATAACAGTGTTGAGCGAACCATGGCACTCTTGATTACCGCGTGTATTCTTTATATTCCGGCGAATGTTTTACCGATTATGATCACCGATCAATTGGGGCAGTCTGAGGAAAGTACCATTATTGGCGGCGTCGTATTGCTCATTCAATTGGGTTCGATTCCCATTGCCGCAGTCATTTTTATTGCTAGCGTGATGGTGCCTTTGGGTAAGCTCATCATGTTGTTTTATTTGTGTTGGAGTCTAAAACGCGGCGTGCCGGGTACAGAGCGACAGCGCACAGTGTTCTACCGGGTCACAGAGTTGATGGGGAAGTGGTCGATGATTGATGTTTTTGTGGTAGCTATCCTCGTGGCCTTGGTTCATTTAGGTGGTTTGCTGGTTATTCGTCCGGGAATCGCTGCTATGGCATTTGCGGGGGTCGTTATAGTCACCATGATTGCGGCTGAGTGTTTTGACCCTCGCTTAATGTGGGATCAATCAAATAATGATAAGGATAAAGACGATTCAATGGCTGGAGAGCGCGCGTGACGGAAGCAGGATTGACACCGGAGACATCTCAAGGGCGAAAATTCTCATCGATCTGGATAATCCCTTTGGTGTCGTTGATCGCCGGTGCCTGGATGGTGGTACATACTATCCTCAGCCAGGGGCCTACTATCACAATCAGTTTTGAGACTGCCGAGGGCTTGGAGGCGGGAAAAACCAAAGTCAAAATACTCAATGTTGATGTGGGGTTGGTGGAAAGCGTACGCCTTCGCTCTCCGGGCAAAGGTGTAGTGGCTACCGTTAAACTTGAAAAAGAAGCAGAAGATTTGTTGGGTAAAGACACTCGTTTTTGGGTGGTAAGAGCGCGTATCGGTGCGCAGGGGATCCAAGGGCTCAGTACGATTTTGTCCGGCGGTTATATTGAGTTATCTCCTGGTAATGGCACGGAAAAAGTCCGCGAGTTTATTGGTCTGGAGGAACCACCGTTAACACCCGTTGATGCACCGGGGATGCGATTACAGCTCTACGCTGCGCAAGCGGGTGCAGTCAGTGTCGGTGACAGTGTTCTTTATCGAGGCTATGAGGTGGGGCGGGTTGAGGCGATGGAGTTTAATGTTGACAATAATCGCGCTGAATACAATGTTTTTATCGATGCGCCTTTCCATAAGTTAGTCAAGAGTTCCACCCGATTCTGGAATGCCAGCGGCGTTTCTTTGGTGGCGTCTGCGCAAGGCTTGGAGCTCAATATGGGATCATTGGAAACGGTCTTGCGTGGTGGGATTACCTTTGACGCGATTCCAGGATTGCCGTTAGGGGAAACCATTAATGTGGATGAACCGCTGAAATTGTATGACAGTTACGATGATGTGTTGGAAAACCCTTATCGTTATGGTCGCTATTACGTAGTGAAGTTTTCCCAATCTTTGCGGGGCTTGGAATCGGGTGCTCCGGTTGAGTATCGTGGAATAGAAGTAGGCCGCGTTGTCCGCATTTTGCTTAAAGAACTGACCCGTGAAGGCATGATGGGCATGGGGCAGGATATTCCAGTATTAATTTATCTGGAACCTGGGCGTATGGGAGTGCCCGATGTGTCGGCGGCGACAGATGCCTTGACTAAAACCATTGAGGTTGGTGTACAGAATGGTTTAAGAGCCACCTTGGAAACGGGCAACTTGTTAACCGGCAAGCAGTTAGTGACGTTAAATTACTATCCAGAAGAGGATGTTGCCAGTTTAAGCGAATTTAATGAATACGCCGTCATTCCAACCGTGCAAACCGGAGTTGATCGTCTGGAACAACAGATTAGAAGCTTTCTGGATAAGCTGAATGCCTTGCCCTTGGAGGCAACGGTAGCCAGTGCCAATGATGTCATTGGCCAGCTTAATACGACACTGAGTTCTGTGAACAGTTTATTGGAGCATCGGCAAACACAAGCTCTGCCTGAAAATCTCACTGCCACGATAAACGAATTTCGAGAAGTGCTCGATGGGTTTTCACAGGATTCGAATCTTTATCAAAATCTGGGTTACTCAGTTAACGAATTGAATCGAACGCTGGAAAATCTGGACGAGCTTAGTCGCCGACTGGCAGACAACCCCAATTCATTAATATTCTCAGGGTCGCATAAAGCGGATCCGAAACCGGAGGCTCCCTAATGCGACTGTGCCTGATGTTAGGTTTTTTACAGCTGGTCGGCTGTTCAGCTACTGAACCTGAGAGAAACTACTATCTTTTGCGGCACGCACAATTGGCCAGTGTTGATGATCCCGTACCTGCACAGATAGGTATTGGCCAATTAACGGTTGCCAGTTATATAGATGGTTCGGGGTTGGTGTTGGAGGTAATGCCTGGTGAGATCCATCACGCCCGATACCATCAGTGGGCTGAACCTTTGCGGGAAAGTTTACGTGGCTATCTGGCTGAAAGCCTTGCTGCGGTGAGTGGTAAGAAAGTCAGTTCCGAGGCGTCAAGTTCCGCCGTTTGGCTGCAACGTATTGATATTCGTATTTCTGAGCTGCACGGTGACCATCTAGGCCACGCAAAATTAGTTGCCTACTGGCGTGTTACCGACATAAAGAAAAACAAGGTTACGGTTGAGGAGGAGTTTAATTCTCGCTTGCCCCTGGCTAATGACGGTTACGGAGCATTAGTGTTGGCGCAAAAACAACTTTTGGATCAGCTGGCTGATCATATTGCGAAAACGCTATAAACGTGAATAAAAAAGGGAGCCGAAGCTCCCAGCAGAGACCTAAGAAACCGATTAAGACATTTTTTGAAGAATGTTGACGAAGCCGGCACTGCCCAGGCCGCCATTGTGCTGAAGTGCCGTGCGTGCGCCTTCTACTTGACGCTGTTCAGCTTGACCATTGTCACGCAGGTGCCATACCAGTTCGGTAATTTGTGAAAGTCCGGTCGCGCCTAAAGGGTGGCCTTTGGCCAACAGACCGCCTGATGGGCAGACAACCACTTGGCCACCGTAGGTGTTTTGGCCTTCCAGAATGAACTTTTCCATATCGACATCTTCACACAGACCAAGAGCTGAATAGGTCAGGATTTCATTGCTGGTAAAACAGTCATGTAATTCGATGACGTCGATGTCATGCGGACTTACACCGGCTTCTTCATAGGCCTGGTTAGCCGCATCGCGACTTAAGGCGCGGAACATAATGTCGAGCGGGTCAGATTCAAAGTATTCGGCTTTATCGCTACAGTTGCCCTGGCCAATCACCTGTACGCTGTAATCCAGGTTGTGTTTTTTGGCGAAGCTTTCCGTGCACACAATAACGGCAGCAGCGCCACAACTGGGTGGGCAGGCGTAGAGTTTGCGCAGGCCTCGAAATACCGGGTCGCCAGCAAGAATCTGCTCTGTGGTTAAAGGATCACGGAAGATCGCATAGGGATTAAACTCCGCATGGCGGTGTGCTTTCTTTGTGATTTCGGCCAGTACAGTATCATCAATACCATACACTTCCTTGGTCAGATCAACCTGGCAACCAAACAGTTGTACCGCCGGTGGCAGTTTACGCTCGGCCTCACTTAAACCCACGAGATCGGCGGCGGCTTTATTGTGACGCTCAATAGGGCCCGGGCGATCCGGGAATACCATATCGATAGCGCCTGGTTGCATCTGCTCAAAACCAACGGCCAGTGCGCATTCGTGAATACCGTGTTTAATAGCTTGGGTGGCGAGAGAAAATGCAGTGGAGCCGCTGGCACAATTGTTATTGACATTAACCACGGGAATGCCGGTAATGCCTACACGATACAGGGCGGCCTGGCCCGCGCAACTGTCACCATACACATAACTGGCGTAAGCGGATTGAATATCACTGTATTCAAGGCCGCAGTCTTTCAGTGCGCTGCGAATTGCACGCTCACCCATCACGTCATAGGTGTCACTCTGCCCGGGCTTTTTAAACGGGATCATACCAACGCCGGCAATTACGATTTTTTCTGTCATCTTAATTTACCGCCCGATCACGACCTTCCCAGTACTTCTTGCGAAGTTCAGTTTTTAACACCTTGCCCACCGGGCTACGCGGTAGATCGTCGATAAAATCAACCGACTTGGGTGCTTTAACACTGTCTAATAAGGCTTTGGTATGAGTGATAATTTCTTCTTCAGTGGCGTGTATCCCGGGTTTTAATTGGATAACGGCTTTCACTGCCTCACCCCACTTTTCATCGGGTACACCGACGACAGCGCAATCTTGCACGGCCGTGTGTTGGGTAATCGCTTGCTCAATTTCATTGGGGAAGACGTTAAAGCCACCGGTAATAATCATGTCTTTCTTGCGGTCAACAATTTTAACAAAACCTTCGCTGTCCATCACACCGATATCGCCAGTGTGGTGCCAGCCAAATTCACGCACTTCGGCGGTGGCTTCTGGATTGTTGAAGTAACCCGGCGTTACCAGTTCACCTTTAACGCAAATTTCACCACGTTCACCGCGTGGTACTTCAGTGCCGTTGTCATCGAGAATAGCTACCTGATTGAATGCGGCAGGACGACCAATGCTGGCCAGTCGAGATTCAATAATGTTGCCGTCTTTATCCAGATAGTCCCAAGGTGCTTTTACGGTGATTGATGCAGGCGCTTCGGTTTGACCAAAGGCTTCAGTCATTACCGGGCCGAAGACATCAATCGCTTCTTTGAGTTTTTCCAAAGACGTTGGCGCTGCACCGATAAAGATATGCTGCAGTGAAGAATGATCGTAATCACGCACATTGGGCAGTGCCAGCATCATATAAAGCACAGTCGGTGGTACGAAGTAATGGGTGATGCCGTATTCCTGTACCGCTTTAAGAATGCCTTCAGGGTCAGCTTTGGCCATCATGTAGTTAGTTCCACCACGGGCAAAGTGGGCACAGCCGATAATGCCGGCACTGTGAGTCATGGGGGCAACGACAAGGTGACGGGAATCATCATGGTACTTAAAGGCCGACCAGTAGTTGGCATACATGGTTTCGATATTTTTGTGGGTGATCATGACACCTTTAGGCTTACCGGTGGTGCCGCCGGTAGGGAAGAGTGCAAAAATATCGTTGGGGTTTTCTGTCGTTGCTGGAAACGTCATATGATAATCGGCGATCCAGCTACTTAAGGCTTGTGCTGCGCCCTGATCACTGTCTAGGCAAATTAAAGCTTTGATGCCGCTAACCTGTGATTGAATTGCTTGGGCTTCTTTCTCAAAGTAGCTGTGATAGAAAAGTACTTCACCTTCAAAGCGATCCAGCAGATCGATATTGGCTTCGACGGAGTTGCGAGGGTTGATGGGCAGCCAGATTGCTTCGGCGCGCATCAAACCAAGTAGTGCTAAAAATGCAGCGTTGCTGTTAGGAGCGAGAATGCCTATATTGGTTCCTTTGCCAAAACCGTGACCACGGATTGCCGAGGCAATGTGGTGGCTTTCCTGTTGGGCTTGTTGGTAGGTATATTCTGAGCCCGGTTCTACAAAAGCCAGGTTGTTCGGATAAAGGTTGGCACCTTTATCAAAGAAATCAATAACGCGCATGGATCGCTCCTCGATACAGCCAATAACTGCCCCGATGGGCAGCTATGAAATGGTCAAATAGTGCTCCCCTGACCGATGGAAAATTGTTGTCGGCCTGGGGAGTTTTGGTCAGATAAAAATGGCTTAGTAAACTTCAACGTCTACCGGGAAGAAGTTTTTCAGTGCACCTAATAAGTAACGGTAACCAAAGGCTTGGCCAGGAGAGCAGAATCCGACATTATCTGGGCCACCGTTAAGCAGCTTGTGGGCGGCTGCAGCTTGAATTGCACCGGTTTGCAGGTAGCCAGGGCCACTGCGGATTACACAGGTACGGCTGCCGCTGGTACCACGACCTACGGCAAAATCGATACAACGATGCTGCAGCATATTTTCGCGAGGAGGCATGCCCGGTTGCATATCATCACCAATTTTACTCAGTGCGGCGATTTGCTCGTCCATGGGCAGCTGCTTAATTTCGGCCTCGTAGTGCGCTTGTAGTTGCAAGATGCTTTCAAACATGGGGCGGTTAGTGAACGCAGTTAGCTGGCGTACACTTTTAACGCGTGGGTCATCTTTAAACCAGATTGGCAGTGAACCACCACCCCATGGATGGGCCAGTTGACTGATGGCGTGGCCAGGTACAGTGATTTCATAGCCTTTGGCTTTTGGCCATGGCTTCAGCTCGTCGTTCTCCAGGTACAGGTTGTCGTTAATAAACATGCCGAAGATACTCTGGGTAGACGCATAGGTCGGTACGCCAGATGCCAGCAGTGCTGCTTCAATGCTGTCGATACCTTCTTGCTCCAAAACGATTTGTGCTGCAATTTCTTTGGTGGCATACATGTAAGCAGTACTGGGTACCAGTGCCAGACCGGCTTGTTTGAATTGCTCGTCATATTTTTCTTTGGCAGCGGCTACAAACGGTTGCTCGCCTGTGGTGTCAATATAGTGAACGCCGGCTTTGAGTGCTGCTTCTACAGCTGTTTCACCGAACTTGATGAAAGGACCTACGGTGTTACAGAAAACCTGACTGCCATGTAACAGTTCAGCCAGTTCATCAACGGTGTGATTGACAGTCGCAATTTCGTAATCAGCTGTTTCTATGCCAGGTACTTTTGCCATGGCTTCTTCGATTTTTTCGCGGCTGCGACCGGCCGCAATAAATGGAATTTCGTATTCACGCAGGTATTCAGCAATAAGACGACCTGTGTAACCACTTGCACCATAAATAACAACGGGTTTCTTGCTCATAATATTTCTCCGTACTCTCGGTATACTCTTTTTAAGAAATTATTGGGTTTTATTAATCGATATGGTTTTCTTTAAACCACTCACTGATATAGCTGGCGGCTTTCAAGTTAAGAATGTTGTTCTCGCCATCCTCAATCATGGAAGCGCGGGCATCGCGCATTAGCTTTTCAACCGGATACTCGCGCGTGAGCCCATTGCCGCCAAAAAGCTGTACGGCCTCTGAGGCCACTTCGAAACAACTGCGGGTTACAAACGTTTTTGCCGTAATTGAAGCCACTAAATGCGGGTCGGGAGCCAGATAATTAAAATTGGCTACACGGCGAGCCATGGCGCGGCAGGCTTCGACTTTTTGCCACTGATCAAACAAACGCAGTTTTACGGATTGATGCTCTATAATCGGACAACCACCTTGTTTGCGTTCATGGACATACGCCAAACTGTGCTCATAGGCGGCACGTGCCAAGCCGGTGAAGGTGAAACCCATTTCCATGTTGGCAAAGGTCAGTACGCCAAAGAAATCAGCGGCCAGTTTGGCATCATCGGCAACGATATTTTTTTTGGGCACGCGTACATCATCAAAAAAGACTTCGCCTTGGGGTAGAGGGCGCTGGCCGACTTTATCCAGTGGTTTGCCTTTGGAGACCCCGTCTTGTTCCAGATCGATTAGAACTGCGATGTGGTTGAGTGAACCGTCTGCTTTATATAAACCTTCGCCGTAATCACAGGGAATATAGGCCAGGGCGGTTTGTGCAATAGGCGCACCGCTGACCCAGGCGGATGATTGGCCACTAACCACAACGTGGTTGCCTTCAATGTGAGCACTTAAATTCCCTTTGTTTTGTTTGGCTCCAGTGGCGAGTTCTCGACCATCAAGATCAACGACTTCGCTGCCGCGGTCAGGTTGGGTGGCAAGCCAGCAGCCAATACGGCTGCCAAAAATTTCAATCAGTTCAGGGTCGCCTGTGCCGTGGGCAACAAACGCAGGGAAAGAAGTGGCTACAGATAGAATGGCCAGGCCGGCATCGCCCCATCCCAGCTCTTCAAATATCAACGGAATAATGCGTGCTTTTTGCTCTTTATCCATGGAGGCCATGGTTTCCAGGTCAATAATGCCGCTGGCTTGGACTTGTTCCAGATAGTCATACAGCGGGGAGCCTGGAGCGATGACCTCTTCCGCTGACATCTTGTCTAGCTTCTCGGCAATAGGACGCATGACTTCGGCCGCAAAGCGGTGGGTCACTTCCTGAATGGCTTGTTCTTCTTCCGTTAAACCGGCATCCAAACCGGAAATTCCAAGCTGCAGCGCTGGAATCTGATCAATTTTAAACATTGGGTTTTCCCCCTTGTGTCGCTCTCAATTTCAATCTTGATGTTATGGTTCCATGCTAGAGGTGATAGCGGGTGAGAACGTCACCCGGAGGGGTGAAAAATGGCCAGAGCAGAGGGGGAGTGTGTAAGTGGCTGGACTTGTTAAGTTATTGAGTTATAACGGATAGCGTTATTTAAGCCTGCATGATGGTTTTGGCTTAGTGATGTTTATTTAGGCGACCTATGGCTTGGGTGCGGCTAGTGACATTGAGCTTGGCATAAATCGACTTTAGGTGGCTTTTTACCGTGTTAACAGAGACAAACAGATTTTCAGCAATAGCTTTGTTACTCATCCCCTGTTTTAGGCAGTTGGCGACCTTGAGCTCAGCTTTGCTTAAAGGTTCTTGGGGTTGGTGATCTTCGGGGGTTGGTTTATAGCCTGCCAGCAGTGTAGCCATTCTTTCTCGCAGGATAGGGGATGGCGAGGTGAGGCGAATATCATCATAGAGGCTGCCAAGCGTGTCGAATCGGCTGCGTAATAACTGATTGCAGCAGCAGTGGCTATCGGTAAGTAAGGCCTGCTCTAGCATCAGTTTGGCTTTATCGTCATTGCCAGCTTGTCGATAGCCCTCGGCCAGCGTGAGCATAAAGTCAATTTGTTGAAAGCGGAAGTTGGCTTCTTCCAAGTGACGAATCGTTTTCTTTAATTTAACGGCAAGTTGGGCATAGTCCTTGCGGCCCAGCAGTGCACAGGCGTCACCGTAATCCATATAGACAATGATGGATGCGAGGTCTTTCTGTTCAAGGGGGTGAAGTTTTTGGCGCTTATCGAGGGTGAATTTAACGGTGTTGTTATCGCCGATAAGCTGTGCCAGGCGAATCAGTTCACCGGAAATAAATCCCTGTACAATAGGTGTCTTACGTTTCTCTGCCAGCTGCAGTAGGTCACGCAATTGCTGTATGGCTTCGGTGGTTTCGCCGAGGTCGAAATAGACCCGACTTTGTATCACGGCTATCCATCCAAGTACTGCTGAGTCAGCCAGGGATTTCATTGCCGTTCTGGATGTCTCAAACAGTTTTTTTGCTCGTTGAAGATCACCATTAAGATAGGCAATGATCGCATCGATCGCCTGTGTGAAATGCTGTATTTGTTGGGAGGGGCTGTTGAGTTCTGCCAGCCATTGGCAAAGGCTTTGAAACTCACGATTAATATTGGTGGGATCGGCGAGTGTTAAATAGCACATTAACAAAGTGATGCGAGCATAAAAAGCGCTGTAAGTTTCACTGGTTTCAGTGGGGCTAAGATGACACTGTCTGGCGTAGTTGATGGCGGTTTGTATGTCGCCGAGGTGGTAATAGCATATAGCCAAATCAACCTGAACCGTATTGCGTAAAAAGGCGGGTTCACTGGGTAGTTTATCTAAGATGGGTAAGGCTTTTTCAATGGCTTTATTGTAACGCTCTTGGAAGACATCGCGAGTGATTTCAATTGCGCGTAGATTGTCATGGCTAAAATTCGTAATCGGTTGCTGAGTGAAGAGTTCTCGAAATTCTTCCAGTACCAGGTCGCACAGAGATACGTCGTTGACAAGCAAGTGATGCCAGGCTTGTTGTAATAAAAGTTGAGGTTGGCTGCGGACAACGCCTTCAGGAAGGCGCCGAATCAAGCTAAGGAAACTGTAGATTTCACCCTTGCCAATAATGTCATTGCCATATAGAGAAAGCTGCTCAAGAGCCTGTTCATGTTGTTGATTGCTAATCAACAGATCGATGGATTCTGCATATAGCTGATGACTGGAAAACCATTGACTGGCTTGCTGATAAAGATCTTCGCGTTCACTGTGTTCTAGCTGTTGCACTTCTTGCAGTAAAAAGTCTCGTAATAGAGGGTGGATTTTGAACCAGTACCCCTGGCTATCCAAATTTTGGATAAGAAGTCCCAGCCCTGGAAGTTGGCGTATTTTTTGAGTCAGTCTATCGTCACCGGTGATGGCACTGACTAAATTATGGTTTAGCCTGGGGCATAGGGATATGTTGCGGAGCGCTTTACGCAATGTGCTGTCTACAGAGCTGAGCACTTCTTCTTTGAGATAATTCGCAATATCTTGACTGCTGCCTTTCAGTTGATTTGCGGTAATTTGACTGTGGCTGGATTGGCGAGTGATTTCAATCGCCATATTAAAAAGGGCTGGCCAGCCGCTGGTTTTGTGAAGAAGTTGCTGCAGCTCATCGTCAGACAATTGACCTGTGGCAGTTTGGGGTGAAAGCTGCTTGGCTTCGTTCAGTGAGAATTGAAGTTCCTCGGCCGTTACTTGATGTAATCGCCCCTGTGATTTGATTTTAGCGGTGGCGAACGCGGGTTCTATGCGACTTCCACTGATCAGAATAAATTTATTGTTGGTGTGTTTGGCTAATGCTGCCAGCTCTTGAATAGTTTCTTCGCTGTGCAGTTCGTGGGTGTCATCGAGAATAAGTGCGGTGGGTGAAGCTTGGTGGTGCAAGTGTTCGCTCAGTGAGGCTGCAAATTGACTAGCACTCGCTTGGCGAGGATTGGACAGGCGTTCTTCGGCAAAGTCGTTTAACTCAATACCGGCATGCTTGAGAGAGGCCAAGATGTACAGCCTCAATATATGGGCACTGCTATCGCTGGCATCTAGATGTAGCCAAGCGGCATGCCAGTGTTGAGCTAGGAGATGCTCGCTAATCTCCCCCAGGACGGTAGTTTTGCCATAGCCTGCCGGAGCAGTAACCAGAAAAACCTGACGCCCTAGCTTGATGCCTTGGTCAAAGCGGCTCATGACATACTGGCGACGGACCCAGCCCTGCGGTGGCTGCGGCGCAAGCAGCTTAATGGTGGCCATTGGGTGCTGGGCTGCGAGGTTGTCGGTCACAAGGGCAGGCATAGGTTGAGTTTCCGAGCTGCTATTAAACTAACGATAATAAAGGTAAATATGGAGGCTAAAGCTTGCTTTGGCAAAAGGTCTCACCCATTTGGGTGAATATGAAAGTTTGTAAGTGCTTACAGTGTGTGGGCTTATGCTCTGCCATCTTTATATGCTGAGTTTCGTCACAGCCCTTGGGCTATGGTAAACTGCCCGCCAATTTCACCAGCTGAGGCTGAGTCCCATGCATTGTCCCTTTTGCAGTGCTGAAGATACCAAGGTGATTGACTCGCGTTTGGTATCGGAAGGCGATCAAGTACGCCGCCGTCGCGAATGTTTGTCCTGTCATGAACGTTTCACTACCTATGAGGTAGCAGAGTTACTGATGCCGCGTATCATCAAACAGGATGGCTCTCGCGAGCCTTTTGATGAGGAAAAAATGCGTGCCGGTTTCCTTCGCGCTCTGGAAAAGCGCCCGGTCAGTATTGAAGCTATAGAGTCTTCCATTGCGCAGATCAAGCATGCCCTGCAGGCCACCGGTGAGCGTGAAATCGACTCGCTGAGTGTGGGCGAAAGGGTGATGGAGCAGCTGCGCTTGCTCGATGAAGTGGCTTATATCCGCTTTGCCTCGGTGTATCGCCGTTTTCAGGATCTCAACGAATTCCGCGAAGAAATCGATCGCCTGGAGCGCCGCCCCACGCCAAAAAGCCTGGTGTAATCCGCTAGGCTTTATTCATAGTTCACCCTTTATTCCCAGATTTATTTCTTACGTATGACGATATCCACAGCAGACCGCGGCTTTATGGCGCGGGCCATTGGTTTGGCCAAGAAAGGCCTGTACAGCACCATGCCCAATCCCAGAGTGGGTTGCATCCTCGTGCAGGGCGATGACGTGGTCGGTGAGGGCTGGCATGTGCGTGCTGGCGAAGGCCATGCTGAAGTCAATGCGCTTGCCGATGCCGGTGACAAGGCCAAGGGTGCTACAGCGTATGTCAGCCTTGAGCCCTGCAGTCATACCGGTAAGACGGGCCCCTGTTGTGAGGCCCTGGCTGCAGCCGGTGTAAGCCGGGTGGTGTTTGGTATGGAAGACCCCAATCCACAGGTGGCGGGTCGTGGGGTGCAGTATTTACGCGATCAAGGGGTTGAAGTTGATGGCCCGGTCTTGGAAATGGATGCCTATTACCTCAACCCCGGCTTTATCAAGCGTATGGAATCCGGCGTGCCGCTGGTGCGCTGCAAGTTGGCCATGAGTGTCGATGGCCGAACGGCCATGGCCAGTGGCGAGAGCAAGTGGGTCACCGGTCCCCGCGCTAGAGCCGATGTCCAGGCGCTGCGAGCGCGAAGCTGTGCGGTGATCACCGGGATTGGCTCCATTAATCATGATGATTCGTCACTGACCGTGCGCGAAAACGAGTTATTGCTGGAAAATGCCGTGCTTGCGGCCGAAAAACAGCCATTACGGGTGGTTTTAGACTCAAATCAACAGCTCAAGCCCACGGCAAAGGTGTTACAATCGCCCGCCCCCGTGCTGGTGGTCTCTGTTCAGGCGGAGCCTAACCCCGAATTGCTGGGGGCAGATGGCCAAATGGTAGAGCAAATTTGCCTGCCTGGCCGTGATGGTCGTATCGATTTACGGGCCTTGGTGCGCGAGCTGGGACAGCGACAGTGCAACGAGGTGTTGGTAGAAGCCGGTTCCACCTTGTCCGGCGCATTCTTGCGTCAGGGACTGCTCGATGAGCTGGTGGTATATATGGCTCCCAAGCTGCTGGGTAGCAGCGCCCGCCCATTGTTTGACTTGCCGATGGACTCCATGGGTGAGCAAATGCCGCTGGAAATCAAGGATGTGCGCCAGGTTGGCGGTGATTGGCGATTTACATTGATTCCTGACCCCGAAGGCTAGGGTAGAGACTAGGGTAAAGGAGAGGTAGAAAGCACTATGTTTACAGGCATTATTGAAGCGGTTGGCGAGATTGTCGCTGCCGAGCCCAAGGGCGGAGACCTGCGTCTGCGCATTAAATCCAACGGTCTGGATTTGGGCGATGTGCAACTGGGTGATTCCATCGCCACTAACGGTGTGTGTTTGACCGTGGTCGAGCTGCCGGGTGATGGCTACTGGGCCGATGTCTCGGTAGAAACCATGGATTTCACCACCGTCAGCAAATGGCAGGTGGGCGATAAGGTCAATCTGGAAAAAGCCCTGACGCCGCAAACCCGCTTGGGTGGCCATATGGTTAGCGGCCATGTCGATGGCGTGGGTGAAGTGGTTAGCCGCAGTCCGGATGGTCGTTCCGAGCGTTTCCGCTTGCGTGCCCCGAAAGAGCTGGCCAAGTATATCGCCCACAAGGGCTCGATTACGATTGATGGCACCAGCCTGACGGTAAACGCCGTCGATGGCGATGAATTTGAGCTAAATATTGTACCGCACACCATTGAAAAGACGGTGATCGGTACCTATAAAGCAGGCAGTCGTGTCAATTTGGAAGTGGATGTGATCGCCCGCTACCTGGAGCGGCTATTATTAGGTGATAAAGCCGCCGAGAGCGGTGGTCAGGACTCCGGTATTAGCCTGGAGTTTTTGGCCGAAAACGGTTTTACCCGTAAGTAAGTCGCTATAACCCACGATTGAACGAACACTGATAGAAAGACGGGTCTTTAAGACCGGTTAAGAAGGCAAACAGGTATGGAACTCAACACAGTAGAAGAACTGATCGACGATATTCGCCAGGGCAAGATGGTTATCCTGATGGATGACGAAGATCGTGAGAACGAAGGCGATCTGGTGATTGCTGCCGAGCAGGTGCGTGCCGAAGACATTAACTTTATGGCTACCCATGCCCGCGGTTTGATTTGCTTAACCCTCTCTGAAGAGCGTTGCCGCCTGTTGGACCTGCCGCTGATGGTGAACGACAACCGCGCTCAGCACACCACCAACTTCACAGTCTCTATTGAGGCTGCTGAAGGTGTAACTACCGGTATTTCTGCTGCTGACCGCGCCCGTACCGTTCGCGCTGCCGTTGCCTCCGATGCCAAGGCCACTGACATTGTTCAGCCTGGCCATATCTTCCCGCTGATGGCTCAGCCCGGTGGTGTTTTGAGCCGCGCTGGCCACACCGAAGCCGGTTGTGATCTGGCTCGTCTGGCGGGCTTTGGTCCGGCCGCAGCTATTGTTGAGATCATGAACGAAGACGGCACCATGGCCCGTCGTCCGGATCTGGAAAAGTTTGCCAAAGAGCACAATCTGAAAATCGGTACTATCGCCGATTTAATCCACTACCGTTCTATTAACGAAAAAACCGTTGAGTGTGTAAATGAGCGCACTGTGGATACCGAGTTCGGTGAGTTCCAGCTGCGTACCTATTTGGATAAAGCCCGTCAGGAGCGTCACTTCGCCCTGATTAAAGGCGATGTGCGCACTGATGATCCGGCACTGGTTCGCGTACACGTGGGTAGCACGGCGCGCGATGTATTAACCATCCAGCGTGAAGTGGACAAAACCTACACCCCATGGACTTTCCATCGTGCTATGAAAGCGGTTGCTGATGAAGGTCGCGGAGCCTTGGTGATGATCTGTCACACCGAAAGCAGTCACGATATTGAAGAGAGCATCGACTGGATGCTGTCTGGCAAGCAGCCACGTCCAAGCCAGGACCTGGTGTACAAGCAAGTGGGCACCGGATCGCAAATCCTGTGTGATCTGGGTGTGAAGAAAATGCGTTTGCTGAGCGCACCTTTCCGCTTTAGCGCTATCTCCGGTTTTGATCTGGAAGTGGTGGAGTACCTCGATACCGACGGCAAGCGTATCGATGTCGAGTAAGAACAGTTAACAAAATTATCGACGAGTGAAAACAGGAAAAACTCATGAGCCAAATTAATGTTGTTGAAGGTGATTTCCGCGGTTGTAAAGGTAAGTACGCGTTAATCGTAAGCCGTTGGAACAGCTTTGTTGTAGAAAGCCTGAAAGAAGGTGCCCTGGATACCCTGCGTCGTCACGGTATCGATGACGAAGACATCACCATCTACTACGCGCCAGGTGCTTTTGAATTCCCACTGGTTGCCCAGAAGCTGGCCGCCAAAGGTGAGTTCGATGCGATTATTGCTCTGGGTGCTGTGATTCGCGGTGGTACACCACACTTTGAGTATGTGTCTGGCGAATGTACTAAAGGTCTGGCTCAGGTATCTCTGAATGCTGGCGTGCCTGTGACCTTTGGTGTCCTGACTGTTGATTCCATCGAGCAGGCTATTGAGCGTTCCGGCACCAAGGCTGGTAACAAAGGTGAAGAAGCCGCGACCACTGCGTTGGAAATGGTTTCTCTGCTGGGCAAAGTATAACTTTAAGTAAAACTGTTGCTCCCGATAGTGGGAGCGACAAAAGCGTTTAGATACACAATCGGATTATTTTAATGTCAGTATCCCCTGCGGCACGTCGCAAAGCGCGACACTATGCCATGCAAGCTTTATATCAATGGCAGATGACCGGTGCAGCGATTAATCAAATCGAAACCGAGTTTCATACCGACAATGATATGAGCAAAGTTGATGTCGCTTACTTTCGTGAGCTGGTGCACGGTGTACCCAAACATCTAACGGAGCTGGAAGAAGGTTTTACCGCTTATCTACAGGGTCGTGAATTGCAGGAACTGGATCCGATTACGTTGGCGCTGTTGCGTTTGGCTACCTATGAGTTCAAACACCGTTTGGATGTGCCTTACAAGGTAGTGATTAACGAGGCGGTAGCGTTGGCGAAAAAATTTGGCGCGGCAGACAGCCACAAGTTTATTAATGGTGTGCTGGATCGCGCTGCTGCAGAACTTCGTGCAGTGGAAGTTAAGGCTAACAAATAGCGGTTATGTGAAAGGGATATCACGATGGCGGTTGGCGAGTTCGAATTAATTAAAGAGTACTTTTTTCGCAACGCCGCGTCTTACGGTGTGGCTTTAGGCATTGGTGATGATTGTGCCTTGTTACAAGTACCGCAGGACAAACAACTGGCCGTTTCCATGGACACCCTGGTGGGTGATATCCATTTCCCCAGCAATGCCGACCCTGAGTTAATCGCCGAGCGTGCGCTGCGAGTTAACTTAAGTGACCTTGCCGCCATGGGCGCCGAACCCCTGTGGTTTACCTTGGGCTTAACCTTGCCAAAAACCGATGACCATTGGCTGAAAGGGTTTAGCCAGGGGCTGTTTCGGGTGGCTAACGATTTTAATATCAGCCTGGTTGGCGGTGATACCACCCGCGGTAATCTGAGTATCACCATCCAGGTTCACGGCGCGGTAGATCCTAAAAAAGCATTATTGCGTGGCAATGCCAACGTCGGAGACAGTGTTTTCGTAACGGGCCCCCTGGGTGATGGTGCTGCCGCTTTAGCGGTGATCAAAAAAGAATTGGAGGTGGGCAAGTCCGCTTTTAATTACTTTATGGATCACTACTATCGCCCACAACCGCAAATAGCGACGGCTCTGCATCTGGGTGGCATTGCGTCTTCCGGTATCGATATTTCCGATGGCCTGGTGGCTGACCTTGGCCATATTTGTGAGCAGAGTGGCGTTGGTGCCGATATTTTCCTGGAACGCCTGCCATTATCTGAGCCTCTCAACAAACTGGTGGAGCCGGAGCAGGCTCTGCAGTGGGCGCTGAGCGGGGGGGATGATTATCACCTGTGCTTTACCGTACCGACCGATAAAATGAAGACCTTCGAAGCATTATGCTCGCGTCACCGTTTACCAGCCACCCTGATCGGCCGTATGACCGATGCCAAGGACGTTAGGTGCTTACACAAGGGTGATGAGGTCGTGCTGACTAAAACCGGTTATCAGCACTTCTAGCCTGGCCATTTGAGCCGGGTGTTACCGTTAGGATCCTTATGTCATTTCCCTCTCCCTCTTTTCCACAGCTGATTCGCCAACCCGTTCACTGGCTGGCCTTTGGCTTTGGTTCGGGGTTATCGCCCAAGGCGCCGGGTACGGCGGGTACCCTGGCGGCGATTCCTCTATACCTGCTGTTGGCAGAGTTGAGCCTGATCCCCTACGTGATCATGCTGCTCGTGACCTTTGCTGTTGGTGTATACCTGTGCGGTAAAACCGCAGATGATCTTGGCGTGCACGACCACCCGGGTATTGTCTGGGATGAGTTTGTCGGCTACTGGATCACCATGTTGCTGGCCCCTGCAGGCTGGTCGTGGGTGATAATAGGGTTTATCCTGTTCCGTATCTTCGATGTATTGAAACCCTGGCCAATTCGCTGGTTGGACAAGCATGTCCATGGTGGGCTGGGCATCATGATTGACGATGTGCTGGCTGGCGTTTTTGCCTGGTTGGTGATGCAGGGGCTGGCGCTCTGGCTGTTATAGGGTGCTGGTGTAGCCTCTAATCTTGCCCGCAGCACTGCTACAAGGACGATATTCAGAATTTCGGGAGTAGATGATGGGCTATTGTATAAAAGCCATAGCCACCCTGGTCGGGTGTGTTTTGTTGTTGGCTTCAGCCGGTCTATGGGCCGCCTCGGTGGAGGTCCGGGCACTGTTCTCAGGCAGTGCCATGCTGGTGATTGATGGCAAACAGCGGCTCCTGCGCAAAGGTCAGCGCAGCCCGGAGGGCGTGTTATTAGTGGATGCCAATAGCAAGCATGCCGTGATTGAGATGGATGGCCAGCGCCACAAACTGGGGGTGTCGCGACGCATTTCCTCAACCTATAAGGCGGCGGAAAAGAATACGGTGCATCTATCGTCAAAACGGGGCGGGCATTTTGTCACTCCGGCCCGTATCAATGGTCGTCCGGTTACGGTTATGGTGGATACTGGCGCAACCTCAGTTGCGATGAGCAAGACTGAAGCGGTGAAATTAGGGATTGATTATCGCAAAGGTACCCCCATTACTGTCAGTACTGCCAATGGGCTGACACAAGCCTACCAGGTGATGCTGAACAGTGTTTCGGTGGGTACGGTAAAAGTGAATAACGTGGAAGCCTCCATTACTGATGGGGATTTCCCGCAGATTATCTTGTTGGGTAACAGTTACCTCAGCAAGGTACAGATGACCCAGGAAAATGGAGTGCTAATCCTGGAGAGCAAGTTTTAACAACAAGCGATATTCCTAAATGGGCCCTAAAATTGGGCATTAGGGAGCTAAATCCGTTAGAATGCGGCGCCGCTTGAGTTGTGAGGTTATATAGTGACGGTCAAGTACATTGAGTCTTCGAAATTGCCAACCCCTTGGGGGATTTTTGAAATGCATGGCTTTGAAGACCTGGAGCACGACAAAGAGCACGTTGTGCTGTCCATGGGCGATATCACAGGCGACGAGCCTGTCCTGGCCCGTATTCACTCTGAATGTTTGACCGGCGATGCCCTGTTCAGCCTGCGCTGTGATTGCGGTGCGCAATTGCAGGCCGCTATGCACCGTATTGCCCAAGAGGGTCGTGGTGTGATCTTCTACCTGCGTCAGGAAGGTCGTGGTATTGGTCTGCTCAACAAGATCAAAGCCTACCGCCTGCAGGACAAGGGTGCTGATACCGTTGAAGCCAATGAGCAATTGGGTTTTGGTGCCGACATGCGTGATTACACCATTTTGCAGCCCATGATCGATCACCTGGGTATCAAAGAGCTTAAGCTAATGACCAATAACCCCCGCAAGGTAAAAGCCCTGCAGGAGTTGGGGGTGAATGTCACCGAGCGTTTGTCACACCAGACTGGTCGCAACCCACACAATGCCAAGTACCTGTCTACCAAAAAGGGTAAACTCGGCCATCTACTCGATCATCCGGAAGACGGCGAGTAAATCTCGCCTTCTGTTGAGCGTCCCTAGGTCGTGAGGGTAAGAAAACCCTCGCTGTCGATATAACCTCTATCCCCGGTTCTAAACCAGCGTCGCTTGTCGTTCAGGGTGACAATCTCCTTGCTCACCTCGTTAGCCGTCTCATTGCAGTGGTTTTGACTGTTGAGATAGCCCAGCATCACCTGGGCGCCAGAAATCAGAATTTCACCTGCTTCGCCCGGCGTTTTCTCTAACAGGGTGTCGGCATCGACAATCTTGCAGCTGGTGCCCGGCAAGGGTAGTCCTACGCTGCCGGGCTTGTTGCCCACTTGTATACGCCAATACTGAGTGTCCAAAGCATCAGGCAGGTTGACGCTGACAACCGGCGTGGCTTCCGTACAACCGTAACCCTGGTACACGGCGCGGTGGAATTTATTTTCAAAGGCTGCCTGTGTTGCCGCAGGCAGTGGTGTTCCGCCGCAAACAACCAAACGCAAACTAGAGAGCATCAGAGGGCCGACGGTGTTGTCGTTGATTAAGGTTTGTAACAGTTCGGCATCGGCGCACAATACGGTGCCATGTTGGCGGGCAATGGTTTTGGCGAAGGTTTGGGTGTCTTGGCTATCCGGGCAGCATATAACCGGCAGACCCTCGAGCATGGGCAGTAATATGGCAGAGGTAAAACCGTAAGCGTGATAGGGCGCCTGGTAGCCAATCATTACGTCCGAGTCTTGCGTATTTAACACATCGCTCAGCTGGCGACAGTTGGCGACGATATTGCGATGGCTCAGCAAAACGCCGCGATTGGGTTTGTCCTTGCGTTCGGTAAACAGGATGGCCGCAGGGTCGTTGACGTTGCGCTGACGACCGCAGAGGCGGTAAAGCACAGAGGCTGGTAACCAGCGACTGATAAAGCGGTAAAAGCGTTTGCGACTTGGGTTGTTACCTTTAGTTAGCTCGGCAATATCGATCACTTGCCGAGTGGCAAATATCGATTCCACATTAAGGCCTTGCGCCTGTAACTCGGCAAGCATCGACGCAGAGGTGTAGATGGTATCGATATTGGCATCGTTAAGCATGGTCAAAAGTGATGCCTGACGCTGCTCGATAGTTGTGCCCATATGCGGATTGAGGTTTACCACTGCATGGCCGTTTAACATCACGGCCATGTTGGTCACCATATTGGCACTGCTAACAGGCAGCAGAATACCGATGTTGAGATGGTTGTCGTTTAGAGAGCGCTCTTTGCGACGCATATTGGCAGCAGTCATCAGCGTGGCGCTAAGCAGGCGACGGTAGGTAAAGCGTTCGCCACGGCTGTCTTTTGCCGCCCACTGATTAGCTTGCCGTTTGGCGGTTTTAATCCAGGCCAGGGGAATATTATCCATCTGTTCTGTGTGTTCTTCCCAGGCGCTAATGGAGAGTTCAAATACTCGCTGCTTTAATTCGGCGGCCTGAGTGTTGATGGCCAGTTGTGGGCCAAAGGCGACAAGCAGTTCGCGACGTATACCTTTGGGGTTACGCTGTTCGCGCAGGCGTTCTGTAGCGCGGGAAAACTTGCTGCCCCACAGGCCGCGGAGATAGAAAGGTACAATCACCGCATCGCTGCTTGAAAGGCCTTCCGCCGCACGTTCAAAGCCCGTATGGAATTTTCCCAGTTGGCCTGTGCGACTAATGGCACCTTCCGGGAACAAACAGACTACCTCGCCTTGGCGTAATAGTTGGTTGATCGTTTGTAGCGCGTCTTCACTGTGGCCCTTGGCAATGGGAATAACACCAAACAATTTCATAATCGGGCGGATAAAGCGGCGGTTATAAATTTCACGCTGCATAACAAATCGCACAGGGCGAGGACAGGCAATTTGCACCAGTGCCCAGTCGATCCAACTGATGTGATTACCGAGTAAAAGCACCCCGCCTTCTGCGGGCAAATTTTTAAAACCGCTAACATCAATGCGGTAACGCCCCTTAAATAAAAAACCTACAACAATGCGAGCGCAGGCATGGGAGAGTTTACGAACGGTATAACCGGTTCCCAACAGCGCCACTACCGCTAACAGTGCCAGTAGCGCCTGGGTGCTGAGTTCCAGCAGTGACACACACACGGTTAGGCCGAGAAAGGCCAGCATGGTGACATTTTGAATCCAGTTGTTGCCGGCTAATATGGTGCCCAGTTCACTTTCATCGGCATTGAATTGGATCAGCGCGTTGAGCGGGATAATAAACAGGCCGCCCATAATGCCCAGTCCTAAAAAGCACAGGCCAAGCATAAAGCTTGAGTCTAACGTGGGGACCAGAGCCAGAATTAATGTTATCCCCAGCGAGCCCACGGGAATTAAACCCAGCTCGATATAGTTACGTGACAGGCGACCGGCGAGCATGGAACCGATAATAATCCCGACACCTGTGCAGGCGAGAATGCCCTGGATGACCAGGGTATTGGTTTCATTGAGGGTTTCTTTGGCGAAGGCCGGGAAGGCGGCCAACACCACTTGGGAGATCGCCCAAAAGGTTGCCAGACCAATAATTGATTGCCAAATAGCCGGTTGTTTTTTTAGCGCGCGAAGATTGGTTTTCAAATAATCTAAACGTGCATAACGCTGAACAGAAAAATGCTGCTGACGGTGGGTAATGGATTTGCTTGGCAGGCGATAGCAGAGAATCAACTCAATGACGGAAAGCCCCACCAGAATCCAGCCGATCGGTGCGATGGTGGTAATAATTTCACTGGTGTCGTTGGGCTCGACTGCCTGCAATAGCCATTCAAATAGACCGGAAAACACAAAAGTGCCCAGCAAAATCCCGGTAATGGTGGTGGCCTGTACGGCGCCATTGGCGCGAGCAAGAGGCTCCTTACCGACTAACTCTTTGATATAACCGTATTTGGCTGGACTGTAGAGCGCGCTTTGAATAGCCAGAGCCAGGGTAAGGGCAAAGGCACCCCAAAACCAGCCAGCGTAATAGCAGGCAGTAATGAGCAGTGTGGCGGCAACCGCCGCCCAGGCACTATAGCGCATCACTTTATGCTTGGGGTATTTATCGGACAGAAAACCCGCCGGCGAAAACAACAGAATAAAGGGCAACAGGATCAGGGCGTTGACGATAGCCGTCAGTATGACCTGGGTGTTGCCGTCGTAGACTTTAAAGACGGTATTTTGCACAACGATTTTGTGGCCCAAATCGACAAAGGCATTGAGAAAGACAATGGCGATATAGGGTAAAAATCCGCTGAAAGCGCTTAGGCGTGGCATATTCATTCCTTTAGTGAGGGCCGCTTGATGGGGGCCTAATCTGCCATCGGGTAGCAGTCATTGCTACATTGATCCGTATTGTATTGCTATTTTCCCTGTGAGGTATCAATATTTGATCCTTTGAGGGCGGTTCCTAGGGGAAAGCATGGCTCAGGTAGAAGCAATTGTCGATGCG
Source organism: Maricurvus nonylphenolicus (assembly GCF_042854845.1). Taxonomy (GTDB): domain Bacteria; phylum Pseudomonadota; class Gammaproteobacteria; order Pseudomonadales; family Cellvibrionaceae; genus Maricurvus; species Maricurvus nonylphenolicus. The sequence continues at coordinate 352,764 of NZ_AP031498.1, forward strand.
TTGAAGGTGACACTCAAGGCCCACAAGCTGAAATATCGCGATGTTGCGGAGGTGTTGGGTTTGTCGGAGGCGAGCGTTAAACGTCTTTTCAGTACTCGAGCATTTGATCTTCAGCAACTGGAATTGATCTGTCAGATGATGGGCATGGAGATCTCGGATCTGGTGCAAACCATGACCGAGCGCCAGGTGGTTATTCAGGAGCTGACGCGTGAGCAGGAAGAGGAAATTGCTAGCGACCCGGTGATGTTAATGATCACCGTATGTGTGTTAAATCGATGGCAGTTCGATGAAATTATCAGTTTTTATCAGATCTCAGAAAGCGAATGTATCCAGAAACTGGCCCGGTTGGATCGTTTACGCATTATCGAGCTGTTGCCGAAAAATCGTATAAAACTCTTGATCGCGCCTAATTTCAACTGGCGCAAACACGGGCCGATTGAACGATTTTTTCATCAGACTATAAAGAACGAACTTTTCTCTGCGCATTTCGATCTGCCGCAGAATAAATTAACCGTGCTCAACGGTATGTTGTCGGAGCACTCCAATCACGAGTTTCAACGCAAGCTCGATAAGCTGGCGCGCGAATTCGATCTTCTTAATAACACCGATGCCGGTTTGCAGATAGGCCAGCGCCACGGTACCACCGTCGTACTGGCAATGCGCGATTGGCATTACGATGTGTTCAAGCCCCTTAGGCGCGAATAGCGCTGCCAAACGTTGCGGCATCTGATACTTCTCGGGTTTCAGTTGTTGAGCCTCGTCTTCTCGGTAATCCTGTCGGTGTTGTTAACGCACACATCGACAGGAGACTGTAATGGACGAGTTTGATTTAAAAAGTAATTCCGGTGGTTGGCTGTTTTTTGTGAAAACCAGTTTCGCTATTGCGGTGCTGGCGATAGCCGCTGGGGTTTTTCTGATGCCTGGTACGCTACTGATTAAAGGCTATTTTGCACTGAGTTCGCTGTTTTTGGTTAGCTCAACAATTACTTTATCAAAAACACTGCGTGACGAGCATGAGGCGGCGCGTCTGATCAATAAGGTCAGTGAAGCGCGCACTTCAAAAATGATTAATGACCTGGGCGCGTAAGGGAGAGTGGCAACCATGCAAGTGATACAGAAATTGATGACGTTGGCGCGCGGTAGTGCGCGTCAGTCCGCGCAGGTGTTATTGGATGCAAACGCGCTTACGGTGTTTGAGCAGGAAATTATTGATGTCGAAAAGACCATTCATGATCGCAAACAAGTGATGAGTGAAATCATTGTTGCGCGCAAGCAGATTGAACGGGAGATGGCCTCTATTCGCCAGTTAATTGTAAAGCGCGAAACCCAGGCAAGACGCTTGTTGGACGAGGAGCGGGAGGCGTCCTTGGTCGAAGATATTGCAGTGGATATCGCGCAGCAGGAAACGATTTTGGAATCCCTGGCTCAGCAGCGCGACAGGTTGCAGGCGCGCGCCGAGAGTATGTCGCAGGCACTACAAAAAGCCTTGCTGGAGGTGGGGCGCCATCGGCGTGAATTGCGTGTGGCAAAAGCCCAGCAGGTTCGAGCCAGTGTCTTGGCCAAGGCCAATCATTTACCGGAACAGTTATCGGAGCTGGAGGTTACACGGAGCCATGTGGCGGATTTACAATCCTGCGAAGAGGACGGTGATCATGCCTGGAGTGAAATGCAAGATAGCTTACATCAGCCTAATATTGAAAGCCGTTTGCAGGCCGCAGGTTGTAGTGAGCAGCAAGATCGTGCCCGCGATGTATTGGCGAGGTTAAAGGCCGGTGGTGAAAAGTAGATCGCTTTAGCCTCAGGTGGCAGTCTGGGATTTGGGCTGCTGCTTGCGCAGGTATTTCACAGCCAGGCTGATCAGGTAAGCGAGGAACAGAACTTCAACTAGCAGTAATAGCAGACGTTGCCACCACCAGTTTTCGTTCTCCTCTGCCTCGTTGACCTGGCTGGCTGTATCCGATTGGCTGCTATTTTCATCGGCTGGTGAGCCAGCTGCAGGTGCACCACCGCTATAGATGATGTCTGATGTTAAGCGGTTAGGCGCCGGATCTGTGGTGTCAGCAGGTACATAAGCCAACTGTGTGGGGGGGGAGCCGGAGCTGCTACCTTGGCCTGCCCCGGAACCGGATTGGCCATCTCCGCCGGAACCACTACCAGAGCCTCCACCGGAACCGCCGCCAGAGCCACTGCCACCTCCGCTGTTTCCGCCGCTGATTGCTGAATCGCTACCAGTACCTGTTTGCGGTTGGTTGTTGCTTGCTAATGCGGTTGGGCCGCTATTGTCTGAACCATCACCGCCAGAACCGCCGGAGCTACTTGAGCCGCCACCGCCCGAACCACCCGAACCGCCCGAACCGCCAGAACCACCAGAACCGCCAGAACCGCCAGAACCACCAGAACCACCAGAACCACCAGAACCACCAGAACCACCAGAACCACCAGAACCACCAGAACCACCAGAACCACCAGGACCACCAGAACCACCAGGACCACCAGGACCACCAGAACCACCAGAACCACCAGAGCCGCCAGATCCACCTGGGGATGTGGTGGCCACATCCAGGTCATCGGTTACATCATTAAAGGGGTTGCCGATTTGGTCGCCTATCGCCGTAATGGCAACAATCGCAGCAATAGCGATAGCGTTGAGAAGTAAACCATACTCAATGACAGAGGCGCCGCGATGCTTTTTGCGTGCTGCGGCTTTGTGGGGGCGTGTTGTGGTCGCCATAGATCGGGCCTATAGCAAAATCCTGTATTCAGTATAGGGCTTGGCGACCTGGCTCTTTAGACCAAATACGGCTAATGGGGGATCTCTTTTACTGCTGATACTCTGGCAGTAAACATGGGGCAATAAAAAAGGCGAACCCGAGGGTTCGCCTTTTTAGGATCAAGCGGGAGTTCTTTGATTTAAAGACCCAGCTTTTTCTCCAGGTAATGGATGTTCACACCGCCTTCGGCAAAGCCTGCATCGCGGGTTAGATCCTGCTGTAGTGGAATATTGGTGCGAATACCGTCGACAACCAATTCATCCAGAGCGTTGCGCATACGGGTCAGGGCAACTTCGCGGGTCTCACCGTGGGTGATAACCTTGGCAATCATGGAGTCGTAGTTGGGTGGTACCTTGTAGCCGCTGTACAGGTGTGAATCAACGCGAACACCCAAACCACCCGGTGCGTGGAACTGGGTTACAGTACCAGGGCACGGCATAAAGGTTTTAGGGTCTTCGGCGTTAATACGGCACTCGAAGGAGTGACCGTTAATCTTCACGTCTTCCTGTTTGATGGACAGCTTCTGGCCGGCACACACGCGGATTTGCTCTTTAATCAGGTCAACACCGGTTACCATTTCGGATACCGGGTGTTCCACCTGAATACGGGTGTTCATTTCAATAAAGTAGAAACGACCGTCTTCGTACAGGAATTCAAAGGTACCGGCACCCTTGTAGCCAATATCAACACAGGCTTTGGTACAGGCTTCGAAGACATCGCGACGCGCGCTTTCATCGATACCTGGCGCTGGAGCTTCTTCCAGAACCTTCTGGTGACGACGCTGCAGAGAACAGTCGCGATCACCCAGATGGATAGCATTGCCCTGGCCGTCAGACATAACCTGCACTTCCACGTGGCGTGGGTTGGTCAGGAATTTTTCCATATACACGGTATCGTCACCGAAGGCGGCTTTCGCCTCAGCTTTGGTAACGTGAATGGAATTCAGCAGTGCGGACTCGGTGTGTACAACGCGCATTCCACGACCACCACCACCGGCGGCAGCTTTAATAATTACCGGGTAGCCAATGTCGCGACCAAAGGCCAGGCACTTTTCCTTGTCCTCAGGCAGTGGGCCGTTGGAGCCAGGAACAGTAGGTACGCCGGCTTTTTTCATAGCGGCAATCGCGGCTACCTTGTCACCCATGGTGCGGATTACATCCGGGTCCGGGCCGATAAAGGTGAAACCACTTTTTTGTACTTGCTCGGCAAAGTCAGCATTTTCTGCCAGGAAACCGTAACCGGGATGCACGGCAACCGAGTCGGTAATTTCCATGGCGCTGATGATGCGCGGAATATTCAGGTAGCTTTCCGGTGAAGGGTTGGGACCAATGCAGACAGACTCGTCGGCCAGGCGAACGTGTTTCAGGTCGCGGTCGATTTGTGAGTGAACTGCAACGGTTTTGATGCCCAACTCTTTACAGGCGCGCAATACGCGCAGCGCAATCTCGCCGCGGTTTGCAATCAAAACTTTAGTAAACATGAGAACTCCTCAGTCTCTTCGCTATGCTTGCGTCTCGGGTTTTTGGAAAACGCCGGAGCTTAAACAATAGTGATCAGAGGTTGATCGAATTCTACAGGCTCGCCATCTTCAACCAGGATCGCTTCAACAACACCGGCTTTATCGGCTTCGATCTGGTTCATCATCTTCATGGCTTCAACGATACAAATAACATCGCCAGGTTTTACGTGCTGGCCAACTTGTACGAACGCAGGGGAGCCCGGGCTTGGGGCTGCGTAGTAGGTGCCAACCATGGGTGATTTGATCAGGTGGCCAGACAGTGCTTGAGATTCTTTCTCTTCGGCGGCAGGTGCAGCAGCAGGAGCGGCAGCAGGAGCAGCTGCTACAGGTGCGGCGGCAACAGGTGCTGCAACAGGAGCGGCTACAACCGTTTGGCTGCCACGGCTAATACGTACAGACTCTTCGCCTTCTTTAATTTCCAGCTCGCCGATGTCGGACTCTTCGAGCAGCTCAATCAGTTTCTTGATCTTACGGATATCCATCGTTTTTTCTCACTAAATGTTTCAGCCCGGGGGCTTTTAATTGTTGGTGTCTAAGAAGTTAAAGGCGGAGCGCAAGGCCAGTTCGTAACCCTGAGCGCCTAATCCACAGATAACGCCTTGGGCGATATCAGAAAAATACGAATGCTGGCGGAAAGCTTCCCGTGCGTGCACGTTGGACAGATGAACTTCAATAAAGGGAATATCAACCCCGGTCAGGGCATCGCGCAGCGCGACACTGGTATGGGTAAAAGCTGCTGGGTTGATAATGATGAAGTTCACACCTTCCTGGCGTGCGTCGTGGATGCGATCAATCAACTCATATTCGGCATTGCTTTGTAGTGCCTGCAGATGATGTCCTTCGGCTTTACTGAGCACTGTCAGATGCTGATTGATATCTGCCAGGGTGGTCGAGCCATAAATTTCAGGCTCGCGGGTGCCCAGCAAGTTTAAGTTGGGGCCGTGCAATACCAGGATGGTCGCCATGGGAGAATCCAATGTCGCAGTTTTCAGTTATTGGTTTTCTGGTTCAGTGTTGTGGCAGGCGTTAAGTGGTCTGCCGTGCCAGCTTGAACGCCCTGTAAAAGGACTGCTGACTAAAGAGTTTCAGTGAGTTTGCCCCAAACAATATGACCTGTCTAGCGCAATAATGGGAAAATGTGAAATTAGCGTAATTTAGCTGCAAGTTTGCCGACGTTCGCGGAGGTGAGTATAAAAAATTTACAGGGCAAAAACAGGATCTCTGCAAGTTTGCCGATAATGCCTGCAAACTTGCGGATTTTAGCTTTTGTTTTTGTGAAGTTTTGCAATCGTGCTTTTAATTTTGCTGATCTTCGGCAATTTGTTGGGCTTCTGGTGGGTTTGTCGCTTCTAAAGCCTCGATGACCAGGCTTTCGGTGAGCAGTTGGGGCAGTATTTGGGCTCGCTGATTGGGGTTACCGGTGTACAACAGGTAGAGAGGAACGCCGGAGCGGTCATATTGATTCAGCAGCTCGGTGATCTCGGCATTGTAGTTGGTCCAGTCACCTTTTAAGCGATGAATACCCAGGCGTTCAAACGCGGCCTGGGTGGCTTCGGTTTCCAGGGCAATCTTCTCATTGGCCAGGCAGGTGATACACCAGTCGGCAGTGAGGTTTACAAATACCGGTTCGCCCTGGTTGCGTAGTTGTTGCAAGGTTTGTGGGGAATAGGGTTTCCAGTCGTTGCTCTCGATCACGGGCTGAGACAGTTGAAACAGTGGTGCCACTGCGGCGGCAAGGCTGACCGTGGCCAGGGTGCGGCGGATGCCCAGGTTTTGTCGAGGACTGCCACTCGAACTGCTATTGGTGCGTAGTAACCAAGCGGCAAAGCCCAGTAGTGTCATACCTGCTACCAGCAGCGCAACAGCATCAGAACCACTCTGGCGCCCCAATACCCACAGCAGCCATACGCTGGTGAGGAATAGCGGGAAGGCCAAGCCCTGCTTGAGGGTTTCCATCCAGGCGCCGGGTTTGGGTAGCAGGCGGCTAAGGTTGGGCAGGTAGCTGAGTAACAGGAACGGTAGGGCCATGCCAAAGCCCAGCGCTGCAAACACACTGAGGCCTACGGCGGTGGATTGGGTCATGGCCCAGCCCAGTGCCGCGCCCATAAAGGGTGCGGTGCAGGGGCTGGCAACCACGGTAGCCAGGGCGCCGGTAAAGAAAGAGGCTTTTAGTGTGTGGCCTTTGGTGAGGTCATCACCGAGATCGGTCCAGCGGCTTTGCAGGTGGACGATGCCCGACAGGGACAGTCCCATGGCAAAGAACAGGTAGGCGAGTGCAGCCACCACCACCGGAGACTGTAATTGAAAGCCCCAGCCTACGGCTTCGCCGGCATTACGCACCAAAAACAGGATGCTGGCAATGGCGACAAAGGTCGCTGTGGAGCCGGCGGCGTAACTCCAGCCGTGCAGATGTTGTTGATGGGCGGTTTGGCTGGCGGAAGCGAGCCCCAGCGCTTTAAGGGACAGTACCGGAAATACGCAGGGCATCAGATTAAGGATAATGCCGCCCAGTAACGCCAGTAATAGGGCACCGATAAGGGTGAGTTGCTCTGCCTGGTGTTGATTGGCTGATTCCGAGGGTGGGGGTGCTGCAGTTGTGATGGCTTCATCGATCAGACTGGCCAGCTTTTGCGTACGATCGACGCTGATGTTTTGGGTCTGTGGCGGGTAGCAGAGTCCCGCATCGGCGCAGCCTTGGGAGTTGACCTGCAGGCTGAAGGTGTCACTGGTGGTGTCTATGGGAATATCCAGCTGCAGTTGCTGGTAGTGGACGGAGAGTTCCTTTTCGTAATAGTCGTCGTAACGAATTTGACCAGGTGGAAGCTCAACCGTGAGCGGGGTTGTTTGGTTGTCACTGATCAGCTTCACCGTCAGGTTGTGGCTGTATAAATAGTAGCCTTCGGCGATGTGCCAGGAGAGTTGCACGCCTGTATCCGTGACAAAGGGACTTAGTTGGTAGGCCTCTTCTACCGGCAGGAAGGTCGGTGAAGAGAAGCTGTTGTCTTGTTCAAATGGGTTGCTAGCCTGGGAAGCTGCACTGCTTGCCAGTAGCAGGATGCACAGGGTTGCCAGGTATTGCTTAATCAAGCCGCAGTTGTATGTCAGGAATCGGTGGGCCTTGCTATGCATGGGGTGGTTATTCTCTTCGTGATTGTGCTCTTTGCGCTTATTAGCCGCTCGTTAACGGCGTTGCTTTGACCTGCGCTTTCAGGCAGAGTTTCGCGTTATAGCGTTAGTGTGCCTCTTTATTTGCTGGCATTGTAGCAAGCTTGGCCTGAAATTGAGCTGCCGGGCGGGATTAAGTTTAACGGTGTGATGTGGCTATGCGTTTGATTGTGCGGTTGTTGGTGTTTGCCGGTGCGCTGTTATTACTGGGTTGTGTGTCTGAGCCTGCCAAGCCCACCAGGCAGCCGGTGACGGTGGTTGATCCAGAGGTTTCACGCCAGGCTGCTATTGATAATTTGCTGCGTCGAGCGGAGCAGGCGTTGCAGGCAGATCGCTTGGCTTCTCCGGCCCATGATAATGCGGCTGACCGTTACCGGGCTGTGTTGAAATTGGATCCCCAAAACGCGCAGGCAAAAACCGGTTTGCAGTTGGTGGTTATGCGCTACGTGGATCTGGGGCGTAATGCCCTGGCCAAAAGCAGGATTGAGCAAGCTGATTATTTTCTGGCCCGGGCTCGTGGTGTCGGTGGTGTGCCAGCCAACAATAGCCTGCTGACGGATCTGCAGCGCAATATTGTTACGGCGAAAGTGGCAAAAGCTGCCGAGGCCGCGGATCAAAAACGTTTTGAACTTGATGAGGATCTGTTGACGCGCAAGGCACCGGAGTTGGAGGTCATGTTGAGTGATATCGCTCAGCGGGTACGCGAGACGGATGAGTCTCTGCTGATTGTGGCCCGTACCGATGCCGAAGGGCGCTGGTTGTACCAACAAATGCGTCGGGCAGTGCCTGGCTATCGGTTGCGCGGCAATATCAAAATCGGCAAGCGCCCCCACATCAGCCTGCAGGCACCGATTGACTGATACTTGGCGTTGGGCGCGGCGAATATCCGGCGTCTGTATTATGATGCGTCTATAGTATGATGCATCTATTGATGAAAGCATTTGGCTTTGAAGCTTGTGGATTTTCAGCTTTGGGGCAAGACAAGGAACAATAAGGATTTAGTCGGTGACTCTATTTCGACAGCTTACCTTTGCCATCACCTTCTTGATTGTGTGTTTGATGGGCGCCAATCTTGTGGTCAGTGTGTATAACGCGCGGGGCTACATGTTTGAGCAGATGCAGGTGCACGCTCAGGATACGGCGACTTCTCTCGGTCTGACTATTTCCCATGCCGCCCAAGACAAGGACACGGCGCAAATCAATTCCTTTATTGATGTAATCTTTGACCGCGGTTACTACCGGCATATTTTTTATCGCAGTCTTACCGACGATGTTATTGTGCAGCGCGAGCTACCGATTGTGGTTGAAGGTGTGCCACAGTGGTTTATCGATTGGCTGGACTTGCCTGAGCCGAGTGGGCGCGCCGAGGTGGTATCCGGCTGGTTTCGTCTTGGTGAGCTGTTGATTGTGACTCACCCAGGTTATGCCTATCAGGATTTGTGGCGTATCTTTCGTGAGCAGTTGTGGTTGTTTTTCTTTACTGCGGTACTTTGCTATGCCCTAACCGGTATTGGATTGCGTTACCTGCTGCGACCGCTGCGCAAAGTTGAAGAACAGGCCGAAGCCATCTGCCGGCGTGAATTCCCTGTGCAGGACAACTTGCCCCATACCCCAGAGCTGCGCCGTATGGTGGTAGCGATGAATCGCATGGTGCAAAAAATTCAATCGATGTTTCAGGAGCAGGTGGACCTTACCGAGACTCTGCATCGCCAGGCGCACTTGGATGCAGTGACTGAACTGTCCAATCGGCGTGATTTTGATGCGCGTTTTGAAGCTTTTATCAAATCCGAGCAGGGCGGCAGCGCGGGCATGCTGCTGTTGCTGCAGGTGGGTAATATGGTGGGCTTTAATGATGCCTTTGGCCGTGATGCCGGTGACCAGTGTTTGCGCTCCATCGCCAAAGTTTTGCAGGAAAATACGTCTACCAGCGATGGCGTTATTTTGTCTCGGCGTGCGGGAGCGGATTTCTGTGCCTTTATACCGCTTACCTCCGAAGCAGAAGGGCATGAGCTGGCGCAACAGATTTTTAATAAGCTGCAATGCATAAACTGGTTCGGCGAGGCCACAGAGCTGCTGTTGCATATGGGGGTAGCCTACGATGATAGTGTGACGCTCGATAGCCAGTTGCTGAGTCGAGCCGATTTGGCTCTGCGTACAGCCCAACAGCGTGGGCCGCGAGATATCGAGTGGTCGGCAGCAGAATCAGAGCGTCAGGAAGGTGCTGTACGTAACGCTGGCGAATGGCGACGTCTGTTACAGGATGTGATCAGCGAGCGTGCGCTGCATTTCTTTGTGCAGCCGGTGTTTGGTCGCGATGGCAAAACGATTAATCAGTTGGAAGTGCTTTGTCGCATCAAAGACGGCGATCAGTTGTTGAATGCCGGTGTTTTTCTGCCCATGGTTGAACGCTTTGCCATGGCGGCGGATATTGATCGTCTGGTGATCGAGTTGTTGGCTGAACGTTTTAAGTCGGCAGAGGGGCCACAGTTAAACGTTAATCTGTCGCCTAGCAGTATTCAAAATCTGGAATTTGTCAGTTGGCTGACGGAGTTTTTGCAGCAGCGCCCTGCGTTTGCCCAGCGTCTGTTATTGGAGTTACCTGAAAAGGCGTTGGCGATGAATGAAGTCGCTGTACGTGAATTCGCCTTGGGCATGGAATCTCTGGGGGCGGGTATGTGTCTGGATCACTTCGGTGTTGCTGCATCGTCATTCCACTATTTGCAGAGCTTGCCGTTACAGGCATTAAAAATTGATCGTTGCTTTATCAGTGGCTTGCAAGACAATGCTGACAACCAGTTCTTTGTGAAATCCCTGCTACAGATTGCACGCAGTTGCGATGTCAGTTTGTTGGCTGAAGGTGTGGAAACTGAGGCCGAGTGGCAGCAGGTACTGCAGTTGGGGCTTGAAGGTGGTCAAGGTTATTTTCTTGCCAAGCCGGCGGAATTCCAGGGTGAGATAGCGTAAGGGAATCCTATGATGATATTGAGACGTACTGCCATGTTGGGGCTAATGTGGATGGCCGCTCTTTTTGCCAGTGCTGCCGCGGCCAAAACCCAAGTTGTCGTGACCGATGCCTATATGTATGCCCCGCTTCCTGGGCGCGATGTTGCTGTCGTCTATTGGCAGTTAAATAATGGGGGTGGGGAAGAGGTAACTCTGGTGGATATCCGTATTCCGGCGCAGCCTGGCTGGGCGCGTAAAGCGGAAATTCATCAGCATCTGCACCGCGATGGCATGATGAGTATGCAGAGGGTGGAAAGTTTGACCATGGCCGCTAAGAGCCAGACATTATTCGAGTCTGGTGGTTATCATGTCATGGTATTTGGTGTGAAAAATGTACAAGTAGGCAGTCAAGTGCCTGTCGTGTTGCTGTGGCAGGATGGGAGTCAGCAGGAAGTTCTGTTGGACGTCAGACGACGCTAGAGCGTTTTATAGTGAAGGTATGAGGTAAATGGAAAAATTACGGGATATGTGGCAGGGGCAAGTGCAGCGATTGCGCGATATGCGTGATGACTGGCGTGCTGATTTGGCCGCCGGTAGTTACGGCGTAAAAAGTTTGATTGCCGCTCTGATAGTTTATCTGCTAGTGGCATTCGGTTTTGGTATTTATTGGAGCTCAGAGCCTGAGCAATTTTCTGTGCGCGATACCATGGCGCAGACCTATGGCGCTGATGATAAGGTCACCGGCGTTGCCGTTACAGGTACCTTGATTGAAGTCGGTGACACCTTGCTTACTAAACGTGGTGGTTTTTTGTCGAATGACATTTTTCCTCCCGGCGTTTGGCTCGACAATATTCCCAATTGGGAATATGGCGTGTTAATTCAGATGCGCGATTTAAGTAAGGCCATGCGTGAAGCCTTTAGCCGTTCGCAATCACAGTCGACGGAAGACTCTGCCTTGGCGCTGGCAGAATCGCGTTTTAATTTTGATCATGATAGTTGGGCGGTACCAGCGTCAGAATCCGAATATAAAGAAGGTTTAAAATACCTGCGCGATTACCAAAAGCGTTTGATGGATGAAGATCGACACAATGCCCAATTTTTTGCCCGTGCGGATAATTTGCGCTACTGGCTAAACACGGTTGAAACCCGCTTGGGTAGCCTGTCCCAACGTCTGAGTGCCAGTGTCGGCCAGCGTCGTTTAAATGTTGATTTGGCCGGTGAAGAGCGAGCGAGTCAGTCCACTCAAACACCTCGGGAGATGGTCATCAAGACACCGTGGTTTGAAATTGACGATGTCTTTTATGAGGCGCGTGGCAGTACCTGGGCGCTGATTCATTTCCTTAAAGCTGTTGAAGAGGATTTTGCCGATGTGCTCGCGCGCAAAAATGCCTTGGTGAGTCTGCAGCAAATTATTCGTGAGCTGGAGGCAACTCAGCAAACGGTGTATAGCCCTATGATTCTCAATGGCAGCGGTTTTGGCATGTTAGCCAATCACTCGCTGGTAATGGCTTCTTATATTTCTCGCGCCAATGCGGCGATTATCGATTTGCGTGAGCTCTTGGCGCAGGGATAATTCTGTTGCTTTAGGCGACTCAAATCACTGACTGGCGAGTCTTATGGCTTGCCAGTTTATCCTGTTAGACTTTATGGCTATGGGATAGCGAAATCCTAGAACACAGCCTTATTATTTATTCCTGTTTTTGTCATCTGACGTCAAAATTAACGTTAACTGTGGCACACTTTAAGTTTCTAAACGCAGTTCTGTTTAAAAACTGTCCTATACTTTTTCTTAGTTTTTCACGCATTAGGTAAGGTAAGCCTTCCTGTGAGTTCCTCTGCTTTTTTCAACTTGGCGTCCGCCGTTGCGGCGGATGACAAACTATTGCTTGAATCGACAGCCTTGCAGCAGTTTGCAGAGGCGACCAGTGATTTCTTTTTACAGATTGATCACAGTGGTGTGGTGCACTACGCCAATCCTTCCATTGCGGCCTTGTTGGGTATTGATCGTGATGACTTACAGGGTTGTTTGCTGCGCGATCTGTTTCCCGAATTAATTTCTACCTCAATAGACAGTGTTGCTGTCGGTGAATTACTGCAGGTGCGTTTGACCGATGGCCTGCAGCATCAGCTCAGGCTGCAGGCGGCAATGCCGCTGGCATCTGGAGGCTGGCAGTGGTTGCTGACTGAGGATTCGGCAGGCGAGCGTTTTCGCGAACAGTTATTGCGGCAGCGCGAAATTGTTCAGTTGACCTTGTGCTCTGTGGGGGATGCAGTCATCACCACCACCAGTACCGGTGACATTGAAACTATTAACCCCATGGCCCGTGAGCTATTACAGCTGTCCGCGGCGAATGTGATTAACGTGCCTATTGATGATGTGCTGATTCTGATTGATTCGGTGAGCCATCGGCCACTGCGTTCCCTGGTGACAGAGTGTCTGCGTCGCGGGCAGGTGACCCGCACCCCGGAAGCTGCTCTCTTGTATGTGGCGGGACGCAAACCGGTACGGGTTTTTGCCCAGGCATCTCCGCTGCGGGATAGCCACAATAATCTTGATGGTTGTTTGTTGGTGTTCAGGGATGTCTCACAGGTGGCGCAGGAAGCGAAAAAACTGCACTGGCATACCAACCACGATGCGCTCACCATGCTACCCAACCGGCAGACGTTTGAAGCTGAAGTGTCTCGTGCGGTGGACAATGCCCGCGATGCCAATGAGAGTTACGGGCTGCTCTACATTGATCTCTACCAGTTTAAATTAATTAATGATACCTGTGGCCATGCGGGTGGTGATGAACTGTTGCGTCAGTTGTCTGACTTGTTTACCAGCAAGCTTCGTGGTCAGGACTTGTTAGCACGTTTGGGCAGTGATGAGTTTGGCGTGCTGTTAAAAAACTGCACCATGGCGGGTACCTCGCGCGTGGCTGATATTCTGTTACGGGCAGTACAGGAGTTTCGCTTTCAGTGGCAAAGTTATGAAATAAAAATTGGTATCAGTATTGGTGCGGTAGCTATTGATAGCAGTGCGGAAACCGAAGCCCAGATACTGGCCAATGCCAATGCGGCCTGTTGTATGGCCAAGGAAGCGGGGCGCAATCGAATTCACTTATACCACCACAATCAGGAGGCTGCCCGGCGCCGCAGTGAAATTAGCTGGGTAGTGAAAATCAATGAAGCCCTGAGCCAGAATCGCTTGCGCTTGTATCGGCAGGCCGTATTGCCCTTGCAGCCTGACAGTGATGAATTACCGCACTACGAAGTGCTGTTACGCATGGAAGACGAGGCGGGGCAAATTATTGGGCCAGGTGAGTTTATTCCCGCCGCAGAGCGTTATGGATTGATGGACGAAATAGATCGCTGGGTGGTTAAAGCGGTTATTCGCCATCTGCAGGCGCGACAGGATAAGGGGTTGCCGCCAGAGCGCTATGCCGTCAATTTGTCCGGTGTCAGTGTCGGCGATGAGAGCTTTGCCGCATTTGTGCTGCAGCAACTGAGTGCCCACACTATTGATCCGCGTCTGTTGCACTTTGAATTGACTGAGACTGCCGCCATTCGGCATTTGGATTGCGCTGTCGTTTTTATTGAATTATTGCGAGAAAAAGGTTGTCAGTTTTATCTGGATGATTTTGGCAGTGGCTTATCGTCGTTTGCCTATCTGAAAGATTTACCGGTGGATTATTTGAAAATTGACGGGGCTTTTGTCTCCTCCATGCACACCGATGCGGCGAGCTTTGCCATGGTCAGTACCATTAATCATCTTGCCCATGTGATGGGGCTGAAAACGGTGGCAGAGTACGTGGAAAACCAAGAGCTAAAGTTGAAACTGCAAGCTCTGGGGGTGGATTTCGGTCAGGGTTTTGGTTTAGCTGTGCCTGAGCCGGTGGATTAACCGCTGATGAAATAAGCAATAAAAAAGCCCGCGCAATGGCGGGCTTTTTTATGCATCACTAAGGCGCTTTATTAAGCGTCTACTTCAGCGAGCATCTCCTGGTGTTGCTGTGGTTGTAAGCGAGGGCCAAACTGGGAGACAACCTGCGCCGAGGCGCGGCTGGCCAGCTTGCCCGCCTCTGCATAGCTTTGGCCATTGGTAATCGCATACAGGAAAGCACCGGCAAACATATCGCCAGCACCGTTGGTGTCGATGGCCTTAACGCTGTGAGAGTCGATTTTAATCAGCTGCTCGCCATCGAAAACCACTGCACCTTCAGCGCCGCAGGTAATGGCAAAGGTCGTGGCAACCTGCTTCAGTGCTTCAACTGCCGCTTCTAGAGAATCTGTGGCGGTAAAACCCTGTGCTTCTGCCTGGTTGCAGAACAGCAGGTCGACTTTGTTGCCAATCATTTGTTGTAGACCGTCGCGGAAGAATTCCACCATAGCGGGGTCAGATAGGCTCAATGCGGTCTTAACCTTTGCCTCTTCAGCAAGTTCACGCAGTTTAATGGCGGCCGCGCGTCCGGTCTCGGAGGTAACCAGATAGCCTTCGATATACACGTATTTGGAGCCGGCGATAGCATCGGCATGCAGCTCATTGGTCGAGACGGTTTCACTGATACCAAGAAAGGTATTCATAGTGCGCTCGGCATCCGGGGTGATCATCACCAGGCACTTACCGGTGGTGCCTTGCTGGCGTTCCAGGGCGTGGTGGTAGTCTACGCCGGCATCCTTCAGGTCATTGATATAAAAATCGCCGTTCTCATCGTTGGCAACCTTGCAGGAGTAGAACGATTTGGCACCAAAGTAGCTGGCGGCAATAACCGTATTGGCCGCAGAGCCACCGCTGGCACGTTTGGACGCAACCAGGTGGTCAGACAGGTGGTTGATGAGCTCCTCCTGGCGGGCTTCGTCTACCAGGGTCATAACGCCCTTTTCAATTTGCAGCTGTTGTAAATCGTTATCGGTGACTTCAATTTCGGTATCTACCAGGGCGGCACCAACGCCATAAATATCGTATTGCGACATAGTAATTTCTCGGGGATATGAATCTTTCAGGTCGAGCTCAAAAAAGTGCGCCTATTATGCGCAAATGCACAGCTCGTTAAAAGGCTACTCGCTAATAGGTTGAGGCATGGGTAAACTGCCGCCCATGAAAAAACCGCGTCGTCGAAAATCCAGCCATGCCAAGTCTCGCCAGGGTTCTCCCAAGGGAAGCCTATGGCGGCGTGTGTTATTGGGGCTGGGTATTCTGGTTGGAATATTTATTGGTTGGGTGGTTTATCTCAACTATGTGGTGGTCAATAAGTTTGAAGGCCATAAGTGGTCATTGCCCGCGCAGGTCTATGGCCAGCCATTAAGTCTCTTTGTGGGGCAGACGATAAGCCGCGAGGAATTGCGGCAGGAATTGGAAACCCTGGATTATCGCTGGGTTGAGCGTATCAGTGGGCCGGGGCAGGCCAGCCTGCGCGGCAACCGGTTTGAGTTACAAACCCGCGGTTTCATTTTTTGGGATAAAACTGAGCCCTCGCGCCGAATCGCCTTGCGGGTGCAAGGTGGTGTTATCCAGTCACTGCGGGTGTTGACCGGTCCCTCGACTCGGCTGCTGCGGCTGCAGCCGCCGCTCATTGGCGCTATTTCCCCCCGTCACAGCGAAAACCGCTCGCTGGTTAAGTTACAGGATATCTCCCAGCTGTTGGGGGAGACTCTGTTGGCGGTGGAAGATCGCGATTTTCTTGATCACGCCGGGCTGTCTCCACGGGCAATTGCCCGGGCGTTTTGGGTTAATCTACAAGCCGGGCGTATCGTTCAGGGGGGCAGTACCCTCACCCAGCAGCTGGTGAAAAATTTCTATCTCAGTCATGAGCGCAGCCTTGTTCGCAAGGCGCAGGAAGCCATTATGTCGCTGCTGCTGGAGTGGCATTACTCCAAAGCTGAGATCTTCGAAACCTACCTCAATGAGGTGTACCTCGGCCAGAGTGGCCCGCATGGTGTGCATGGTTTTGGACTTGGAGCCCAGCACTATTTTGGTAAGCCGGTTGGGCAGCTGAATGTTGCTGAAACTGCATTGCTGGTCGGGTTGGTGAAAGGTGCATCATATTATAACCCCTGGCGTCACCCGGAACGGGCCAAGCGCCGTCGCAATCTGGTGGTTGAGGTGATGCTTGATCAGGGGTTGATTTCAGGACGCCAAGCCAAGCAGGCACAAACGGCTGGTTTAGGTGTGGTGCCCTATCAGCGCCGTAAGTTGAACAACAACCCCGCCTATATGGATTTAGTTCGACGTCAATTGCGCCAGGATTATTCCGATGAGGTTTTGTCGAACGAAGGCCTGCAGATTTTTACGGCTTTCTCCAGTCGGGCGCAACGCGCTGCGGAGAAGGCCTTGCAGCAACGCTTGAAAAAGCTGGAGGCGGGCTATCAGTTAAAGGCCGACAGTTTACAGGGCAGCATTGTTATCACCGATGTAGGTACTGGCGAGTTGTTGGCCCTGGTGGGGGATCGCAACCCGCAGTTTGCAGGGTTTAATCGCGCCATTGATGCCTACCGCCCGATTGGCTCGCTGGTAAAACCGGTGGTGTATTTGGCGGCGCTGGAATCTGAAAACTACCACTGGGCGAGTTCCATCAGTGATGCGCCGGTTACCGTAGAGGGGGGCGATGGCAGTCTCTGGCAGCCGCGCAATTTCAGTCGCGAGAGCCATGGCCAAGTGCCGATGATCGAGGGGTTGATGAACTCCTATAATCAGGCCACGGCACGCCTTGGTATGTTGGTGGGGTTGGATAAGGTACAGGCGTTAATGGTGCGTTTGGGCGGCGATGATCTACTGCGTGAGCGCAGTGTCGATGAAGTGGTACCAGCCTATCCGGCGATGTTGTTGGGGGCCTCTTCCCTGTCCCCGCTGCAGGTTTCTGCCATTTACCACTCGCTGGCCAATGACGGTGTCCGCGTTCCCCTGCGGGCCATTCGTGCCGTCACGGATGCCGAGGGTAAGTTGCTGTCACGTTATCAGCTGGCGATTGAGCCGGTGGTGAATCAGGATAAAAACTATTTACTGCAGTATGGTCTGCAAGCGGTGCTGCAGCAGGGAACGGCTAAGCGGGTGTATCAGACATTGCCGAACACTATGGCTTTAGCGGGTAAAACCGGAACCACTAATCAGCAGCGTGACAGTTGGTTTGCCGGTTTCAGTGATGATCATTTGGCCGTAGTCTGGGTAGGGCGCGATGACAATGGCCAGACGCCCTTAACCGGGGCGTCTGGTGCCTTACCGGTATGGATCGATGTGTTTTCTGCGTTGCCGTCCAAGGGCTTTCGTCCCCAGGCGAGTGAAAATATTGTTGCTCGTTGGGTCAACCGGGAATCGGGTTTACTCAGTGATGAAGGCTGTGAGAATGTTGTGCTTTTGCCATTTGAAAAACACAATATGCCCCGGCAGCGAAGTCAGTGCGTAAGAGCTGCGGGTTCGACATGGGATTGGTTTAAAGGGTTGTGGTAGAGCCTATGAAGCGTTGGTCGGCTGTGAATACTCGGCTATGGAATTGGTTATGTTGTCTTGGTTGTATCGCTCTTTTGGCTGCTTGTGCAGCTCAGCCTGAACCAGAGGTTCTGTGGCCCACACCAGAAAACAAGACTCAGCAGCGTTCAGTGCCAACTTCAGCCGGAGTGGTTGAGGAGCTGTTATCGATGGCGAAGCAGCACAAGGCACAAGAAGACTGGCAAGCCGTGATCGAAGTGGCTGAGCAGGGCATACGCATCAATCGGCGCTTGCCACAGTGGTACCTGTTGCTGGCTGAGAGTTATCTGGCGCTTTCGCAACCTGGGCAGGCGCAGCATTTTGTTGAGCAGGGCCGACGTTATTGTCGAGTGGATTCTTCTGTGTGCACACAGTTGGTGCAATTATCAAAAACACTACACATTAGCCGCTAATGACCGATAAGCGGTAAAAGGCGCCATTGGTCGGTTGATCTTCGGAACGCCTGACGCCATTTTGTGAACTAAATCGCAAAAATGGTAGTATCAGCAATCAACAGACCTCGCCGGGTTAGTGTGACATCTAAATGCGACTAAGCAATAGTGTCTATACGGGGGAAGGGCGAGGCGATAAAACAATAACAGGGGAAAAACCCCATACATCACTGATGGTAGATGCTGTTATAAAGCGGCCGTTTGCGTTTGGCGGTTTGAATATATTGTCTACAATGAGTGGTATGGGTCATTACCATGGAAGTCAAAAGTAAATCGCGGAGTCCTATGAGCGAACTGGGCAGATCAGGACCAGATGCATCGCCATCTCAACCAGCATCCGGACCATTAACTGACGCCAAGATCATTGAGCGCCTGAAGGCGTGTCAGCGTCTTGTGGTTGAGCATGGGCGGCCAGTCTTTGAACGCTATCTCGATACGCTGGGTAAAGAGCTGCTTGAGTATGCCGATCAAGCGAAAACCAACCAGGAGCAATCCGAATATTTCAGTATCTCACGCGAGTTTAAACAACAAGCGGATGAGCTGACGCGCTATTTTTTGGGGTATTTGGGCGAAGGTTTTATCAAGTTTAAAAACCAGGAACTGGATACCACCACGGGTGAGGAAAAATTTCAGGGTGATATGTTATCGCTGGTGGATAACGAAGACCTTGAAGAGACGATTGCCATTTCCTCCATCACCCGGCGTTCTGAAAACTATTACGCCGAACCTATCTGGTCGTTGAATCAGCGCTTTGCCGTGCTCAATCACGGTCGCAAGGTAAATGAACGTGGCAACCCGGTCAGTCCAGTGCAGTACTGTGAGTCACTGCGTCGTGCCCTGTGTCTGCTAAATCTGGATACCAAAGCCAAACTGATTGCCTATAAAACCTTTGATCGCGAATACATCGCCCAGTTAGGCGATGTCCTCGATGAGGTTAATGAATACCTGGTGGCCGAAGGAGTGCTGCCGAATCTTCGCTATGCACCGGTGAATGAACAGGCCCCGCCCGTGCCTTTGGTCGAAGAGATGGGGATTGAAGAGGTCGGTGTTGAAGGTGTAGCACCTGAGGCGAGTGAAGTGCAGCTGCCAGGCGCGCAAGTTCCTCCTGCTGGAGGTGGTGCAAGACCTGGCATGGCCCCAGGAGCAGGTCCAGGTGTTGTGCCAGCGCCTGACCCCGGGTTGCCGCCTGAGCAGTACCAGGGACACCTGGTAGATGCTATTCGTACTCTGCAGGGCCATATTGCCCAGCTTGGTCAGGGCGCGCCAGGGGCGGCACCTATCGCACAAGGTGCGCCAGTGGCTGGAGCCGCGCCCGGCGAGGTGGGTCCTGCTTCGGCAGGTGGTGCTGTCGGTGGCGTAGCCGGTGGTCGCCAGGCATTGGTGTATACCAGTCAGCAGCTTGTCGGCGCTTTGCAGGGATTACAATCGCAGGTGTTGGCTGTAGGAGAGGCGCAGCCGGGTCAGTTGCAGCCGGTCAATATTGCCGCAGCTACCGGTGAGATCGCACGTGAGTTGCGCAACGCTGAAGACGGCGAAGATCGTGCCGTCGATCCTACCGATATGCACACCATTGATCTGGTGGGTATGCTATTCGAGTATATGTTGTCTGATGATAATCTCCCTGACTCTGTTAAAGCGTTGCTGAGTTATCTGCACACGCCTTTCCTGAAAATTGCCTTTATCGACAAGAGCTTCTTTGAGCAAACCGAACACCCTGCCCGTCTGTTATTGAACAGTTTGGCTGAAGCCGGGGTGAAATGGGTCGGTAACGACGGCAGTAGCCAGTACGACATTTACGAAAAAATTAAAAATGCGGTCTCCCGCGTGTTGGAAGAGTTTAAGAATGACGTGCGTCTATTCGCAGAGCTCTTGCTGGAATTTAGCAGCTACACCAAAAAGATCTCCCGGCGTCAGGAGTTGATGGAGCGCCGCGCCATGGAGAAGGTCCAGGGCGAGGAGAAGCTGCGCGAAGTTAAAATGCAGGTCAACCAGGAAGTGCGCAGTCGTACCGATGGTCGCGAATTGCCTTCCGCGGTATTGTTAATGTTACTGCAGCCCTGGTCGGATTACCTGGCCTTTATTTTGTTGCGTTACGGGGATCAGTCAGACAGCTGGCAACGCGCTGTACATACGATCGACGATATCCTGTGGAGTATTGAGGCCAAGGAAAATAACGCCGATAAAACCCGCCAGCTGGAAATGCACGACCGCTTGCTGGAATCTATAGAAACCGGTTTCGAAACCATCGGCTACGACCAGGCCAAGGGCAAGAAATTGCTTGAGGCACTCTTCTCGCTGCAGAAAATGGCGCTGCAGAGTAAACAGGTTGAGCCCGCACCTGAACCGATGCGTAACAAACTGGAGAATCTGGCGGCTGAGAAAGCCGGTCAATCCGTTGCCAAGCAGGATAGAGCTACGCCTGAAGAAGAGCGTATGGTCGAAAACCTGAAGATGATTGAGTTTGGTACCTGGTTTGAATTCTCCGGTGGCAAGCGCTTGAAAGTCGCCTGGTATAACTCCAAGACGCTGCACTATATGCTGGTTGATCAAATGGGCAAGAAGGTAGCGATGAAGTCTGGCTTGCAGCTGGCCAGATCCATGTTGGCCGGGGAGGCCAAGGTCATTGCAGGCAGTACCAAGCCGTTCTTCGAGCGCGCTTTGGAGAACATCTTCCAAAGTTTGAACACCAAGGCCGAATCTATGGATAAGGATGAGGCGGAGGGCTCATAATGAGTGAACTTGAACGCGCCTATGAGCGTCGCTTGAAGCGCCATGCTGTATCCGGTGCGATAGATATTTACGACAGTAATCGCGACACCTATCTGGGCCGACTGGTGAATATTCATCAGGAAGGTTTGATGCTGATGGGACCTGTTGCCGTTGAGCGCGATCATCTCTACCAACTGCAACTACAACTGTCATCGCCTATCAATGGCCGCAGTGTTATCCCGTTGGGTGTGGATTGTTTGTGGGCTCGTGCTTCTGAGGATCACAGGCAACATTGGTCGGGTTTTCAAATTATTGATCTCTCCGATGAGGCCCTTGCCGATATTCTGTGTCTGATTGAGACGATGAACGAATAGGCATCTGTTGCTATCAACAAAAAGCCCCGCAAGTCCGGGGCTTTTTGTTTCTGCTGGTTGGCTTTGCTGCCAACTCTTTCCTGCTAACTTATAGCGAGGCAAATACTTTCGCAGCCGCGGCGATGGTGAATTCAATATCATCGTCGGTGTGTGCCGCAGACATAAACGCTGCTTCATAGGATGCAGGGGCCAAGTAAACACCTTCCTGCAGCATACCGTGAAAGAACTGATTAAAGCGCTCGGTATTACAGGCCATAACCTGGCCGTAATTGGTGATGGACTTTTCTTCGGTAAAGAAGCCGCCCCACATGGTCCCCACATGATTGGTGGTGAAGGGGATGCCGGCTTTATCGGCTTGTGCCTGCAGGCCTTTGACCAGGGCTTCAGTGCGCTTAAACAGAGGCTCGTAAAAACCGGGTGCCAGGACTTTTTCCAGCGTTTTTAAACCTGCAGCCATGGCGACAGGGTTACCGGACAGAGTGCCAGCCTGGTAGACGGGGCCCAGTGGTGCAATGTGTTCCATAATTTCCCGCTTACCGCCGAAGGCGCCAACAGGCATACCGCCACCCATGACTTTGCCCAGTGTCGTCAGG
Source organism: Maricurvus nonylphenolicus (assembly GCF_042854845.1). Classification (GTDB taxonomy): domain Bacteria; phylum Pseudomonadota; class Gammaproteobacteria; order Pseudomonadales; family Cellvibrionaceae; genus Maricurvus; species Maricurvus nonylphenolicus. Next base: position 374,734 of record NZ_AP031498.1, read on the forward strand.
TCAGCTTCGATACCGTAATGGCCCTGGGCACCTGTCAAGCTGACGCGAAAGCCGGTCATGACTTCATCGAGGATTAATACGCTGCCAGAGGCATCGCACTGTTCGCGCAGGGTTTCCAGGAATCCTGGGATGGGTGGGATGCAGTTCATATTGCCCGCGACAGGCTCGACAATCACGCAGGCAACCTGATCGCCAATTTCGGCAAAGGCCTGTTTTACACCTTCGATATCGTTGTAGGTCAGGGTCACGGTGTGATCGGCCAGGGCAGCGGGGACGCCGGGGGAGCTGGGTACGCCCAAGGTCAGGGCGCCGGAGCCAGCTTTAACCAGCAGGGAATCGGAGTGGCCGTGGTAACAGCCCTCAAACTTGATGATTTTATCGCGGCCGGTGTAGCCGCGGGCCAGGCGAATCGCACTCATGGTGGCTTCGGTGCCGGAGCTGACAAAGCGCACCATATCCATATTGGGCATGGTCTCGCAGAGTTTGTCGGCCAGGATGGTTTCGATTTCGGTCGGCGCACCAAAGCTGAGACCTTGGTGGGCTTTTTCGACAACGGCTGCTATCACATCGTCGTCAGCGTGGCCCAGAATCATCGGGCCCCAGGACAGTACATAGTCAACGTAGCGCTTGTTATCGGCATCAAACAGGTAGGCCCCTTTGGCGCGCTCCAGAAATACCGGTTCACCGCCAACGGCTTTAAAGGCGCGTACGGGCGAGTTTACGCCACCGGGGATATGTTGCTGGGCTTGTTGGAATAGATCGCTATTGCGGCTCATAGGGAGTCCTTAACTGCTGCCTGGAATTATTCAAAGGATTAACAGGTGCGCATTATCGCTAAGGCTGAGGAAGATGGCTAGAAGGAGAGACGGCTAGACGCTGGACGGGAGACGGGAGACGCTTTAAGCAATGCCGAGGGCGTCTCACGTGTCCTGTCCGCGCCTAACACATTCACGCACTGCGTGAATTCTTTTTCTCGGTTCTTTTCTGAGTCCAGAAGAACCGATTGGGAATGCGTTTGCCCATGCCGAGACGGCGGCTAGCGGCCAGGCTGTTCCACGTGTACTGCTGTCCTTGCTCTACTGCGTCTTCTAAGCGTAGTCCATGGGCGAGATAACTGGCAATACTGGCGGCCAATGTAGCGCCACAGCCGTGACTAAACAGCTTTAAGCGTTCCCAGGTATAGGCCTTTATCAATCCCTGCTTGCCATATAAATGGTTTTCATAGGTGGATTGCGTACGCTTGGCACCGCTAATCAGCACATATTCACAGCCGCTTTCCAGTATTTCCTGAGCGCAGGCGTGCAGGGTATCGCCCTGGTGGGCCAGATCGTGGGCTTCTACTAAGTCCGGGGTGGCGATAGTGGCCATGGGTAAGAGTAGGGTTTCTGTGGCGCGAATAACGCTAGGGGCATCCATTAATTCACTTTCGCAGACGCTGGTGACCGGATCGAGAATAACCGGAATATGAGGGTAGTCACGCAATATGGTGTGGATGGCTTCGGTGTTTTCAACGCTGCCCAGAAAACCCAGCTTGATGGCTTTAACCGGCATATCTTCCAGAATGGCTCTGGCCTGTTCAATGATCAGTGGAGCATCGAGCGGAACAATTTCTTTGGTGTCGTGGGTGTCTTTGGCGCAGAGGGTGGTGATGATGGGGGTGCAGTGGCAGCCGAGGCTGGCGGTGGTTTCGATATCGGCTTGAATGCCAGAGCTGCCCGAGGGATCGTGGCTGGAAAGGCTCATTACAACGGGTGTGCTGTTATCGAAATCCATCATCTTCCCCCTGTGACTAAGGTGTATTAGATCCATCTAACGGGTATTCAGTACCGGTTATTTGAGTCTATCACAGGGAGAGAAATTTGCCGGTTTAAAATTGCGGCTGAAGCTCTACCAACAAGATCACCGCAACCAGGATCAATACCGGTGCCTCGTTAAACCAGCGAAAAAAGACGTGCGAGTGATTGGATGATTCTTCGCGCAGCAGACGCATATAGCGAGCGCACATATGGTGGTAACCCACAAGAGCGACAACCAGACCGATTTTAAGCCAGAACCAGGTGGCGGTTTGGTAATAGTCCCAGTTGAATGTGGCCAGCCAAATACCAAGCGCAATCGTCACCAGCATGGAGGGTGTAGCGATACCGCGATAGAGCTTGCGCTCCATAACCTGAAAACGTTCACGGCTAATTCGGTCGTCACTCATAGAGTGGTATACAAACAGTCGCGGCAGGTAAAACAGGGCGGCAAACCAGCACACCATGGCGATAATATGAAAGGCTTTAATCCAAAGCATAATGTAGGCTCGATACTGTATTTAGACTTTGTAAAAGTTTTCCAGCATATCCGGGGTGATGATTCCCAGTACCGGTGATTGTAATGGCGGAGCCAGTTGCTCCACAAACAGGGCGTCTACATCTTCCTGCAATAAGCGCCGTTGAGCCTCTAAAAGGCTTGCTTGTTGGTTGATAGGTTTCAGTTCGAAGCGGCGGGATGGAATTTCCCGCAGATCAATGGCTTCTACCCCCGAGAGAATGTCATCTGGAGCATTATCCAGATAGTGGGCGATATCTGCTGCGGGCAACAGGTATTTGGTTTCACCAAGCTCCTGAGACACAACCCACTGAGGGTGCTGCTCTAGCTTGATACGCAGATCGTTGTGGCTGAGGCGATAGCCAAGATTGATAAAGTTGGTGTTCATCAGGCTGCGCACGGCTTCGCGGCTCAGCGCCTGGCGCAGCGGTGCGTGATGGATAGGGGTGTTGTTGGCATTGAGCAGCTCGATAAAAATACCGTCGCACTTAAACACGTGCCTTACCGTCACACAGGCCACGACAATGACCAGCATGGTGGGGAAAATAATATTCGGGTTGTAGGTCAGTTCAACAACTGCCATCAGTGCTGCAAGAGGTGCATTTAAGGCGGAGGCCATCATGGCGCCCATGCCCAGCATGACATAAAAGTTGGGGGTGGCCGTGCTTTCGGGAAACAGCGCCTGGCCTGTGATGCCTATGGCGCCGCCCAGGCAGGCGCCAATCATAAACAGGGGGCCGATTAAACCTCCCGGTAAACCAAGGCCTGTACTGGCGGTGGTGACCAAGGTTTTCGCCAGCGCAATAGTGATCAGCAGGCCAATGGCAAGCTCGCCACCCATCGCCTGTTCCACCGTATCGTAACCGATGCCCATCACTTGAGGTAAAAAGAAGGCTACGGTTCCGGTGAACAACCCAGCCAGGGTGCAGCGTGCCATCACGGGCCAATGTTTGTACTGGTGAAACGTCAGTTGCAGGCGGATATAGGCGGCGCCAAAGAGCGCGACTATCAGGGCGGAGCCTGCCATATAGGGTAATTCCCACAGGCTGGTCATTTGCATGGGGTCGATGCTGAAGGCGGGCTCTGGCCCAAACACAATTTGCGTGATGATTGCGCCAGATACTGAAGCCAGGATGACGGGGATAAAACCAATAATGGTGTATTCCATTAGCACCACTTCCATAGCAAAAATAACGCCGGCCATAGGGGTGTTAAAGGAGGCGGAGATCGCCGCAGCAACGCCGCAACCGGCCAGGGTGCGTAAACTGTTGTGGGGCAGCTTCAGCCACTGCCCCAGCTGGCTGGCTGTGGCGGCGCCCAGATGGACCGCCGGGCCTTCGCGACCTACCGATTGGCCACTAAGCAGACAGAGTACGCCGCCGACAAATTGCACCAGGAAGTTGCCCGCGGGCAATTTACTCTGGTGGTTGTGGAGGCGGTCGATGACATGGCCAACGCTGATCGAGCGCATGGCCGGTGGCACAAAGTGTAAAAACACACCGATAAGCAGGCCTCCCCCGGCTGCTAATAGTAAGCGAGCGACGGGTGAGAGGGATTCAAAGTTCTCACTGCTACCTTCCAAAAAGGGGCTGATGGGGTATTCAATCAGAAAGCGAAAGGCAACAATAATCAGAGCCGCTGCTACACCCACCAGTCCTCCCAGTAAGGTCAGTTGGGGCAGGGCATCGCTGTGGGCCAGTTGGTGGCGGAAGTCATCGAGGCGGTGATGAAGCCACTGTCTGTGGCGAGGCGCACGCTGCTGAGTTTCAGGTTTCCGAGACGGTTGTGAGGTATCCATTGGGCTCAGTTTGTCGCCATTAGTTGCTTAAACAGGCCGATATTATAAACTAACTGTCTTTTTTGCGAGGTTGTTCATAAAGTTTCCCTATTACTACTGCTTATCGAGAGGTATTTAGGCGGTAGTGAGACGTGACTGAGAGCGACGGATAGTTTTTGTGAGGTTGTTAGCGTGATTCGTGTAGGCATTGTGGGAGGCACCGGTTATACCGGCGTCGAGTTGTTACGGTTATTGGTAAATCATCCGCAGGTTGAAGTGGCTGTGATCACTTCGCGTGCAGAAGAAGGGGTTGCTGTTGCCGATCTGTATCCCAGCTTGCGAGGTCATTTAGACCTGGCGTTCAGTGTGCCTGATGTTGATGCGCTTGCGGCCTGTGATGCGGTATTTTTCGCAACACCTCACGGGGTGGCGCAGGCCATGATGCCATCACTGATCGAGCGCGGTGTGCGGGTGATCGATTTGTCGGCCGACTTCCGTATTCAAGATATTGCGGTATGGGAAAAGTGGTATGCCCAGGCGCACGCTTGTCCGGAGTTGGTACCGCAAGCGGTATACGGTTTGCCGGAAGTCTATCGTGAGCAAATTAAAACCGCGCAGTTGGTGGCTTGTCCGGGGTGCTATCCCACGGCGACCCAATTGGGCTTCTTGCCGCTGCTGGAAAACAACCTGGTTGATGCATCAGACCTGATTGCCAATGCGGCTAGTGGCGCTAGTGGTGCTGGTCGTCAGGCCAAGGTCGATAACCTGCTCACCGAGGTCAGTGACAGTTTTAAAGCCTATGCCTGTGGTGGCCACAGGCATCTGCCAGAAATTGAGCAGGGGCTGCGAGCTGCCCAGCCTGCTGGGGCTACTGAAGCCAAGTTAACCTTTGTGCCGCATCTGTTGCCAATGATTCGTGGCATTCACGCTACACTCTATGCGAATTTGACCGATAAGAGTGTAGACCTGCAGGCGCTGTTTGAAGAGCGCTATGCCAATGAGCCATTTGTGGATGTTTTGCCAGCGGGCAGTCACCCACAGACGCGGACGGTGAAAAGTTCCAATATGTGTCGCCTGTCTGTGTTTAATCCGCAGGATAGCGATAAAGTGGTGGTTTTGTCGGTCATTGATAATTTAACCAAAGGTGCTTCTGGCCAGGCGGTGCAAAACCTGAACATTATGTTTGGTTTTGAGGAAACGGCCGGGCTGGATCAGGTTGCGTTGTTGCCATAAGGTTACCGAAAGGTTTTTTGGCGGGCTAAAAAAATAACAAAATTCAAACAGGGAGGACTGTATGGTCGCTGTTAAAGGCAGCAAGCAGTACAAAATGCGAGTTGTGCCCTATCGTCCCTTATACGCGGTGACTATTGCTGCTGTTGTGGTGGCGCTGTTTATTGTTGCCGTGCTGGGTACCTACCAGTACGGTAATTACAAAGGGCGTGAGTTGCAGGCGGAAGCCATTGCCGAGCGCGACTCTTTGCGCGTCGAGGTGCGCGAGCAGACAGAGGATGCTGAACGTCTGCGCCAGGAAGTGGCCAATTTAAAGCTCGGTGCTCAGGTTGACCGCAAGGCCAGTGAAGATGTGCGCACTGAAGTTATAGATTTGAAAAACAAGGTTGCCGAACTGCAGGAAGTGATTAGCTTTTACAAGGGGTTGATGTCACCGACGGCGAACAAGCGCGGTTTAACCATCGGTTCTCTGAATGTGATTTCCACCGGCGCGGGTCGTCGCTACGAATACAAGCTGGTGGTTCAGCAGTTGGCGACCAACCATAAAATGCTCAGTGGTTTTTTGAATTTTAAAATTGTCGGGCGTCAGGGCGAGTTGCCGATGACCTTATCCCTTAAGGATGTCTCCGACAATGTGAGTTATGACAATATCAAATTGCGGTTTAAATATTTCCAAACCCTGGAAGGGCAGTTAGTCCTGCCGGACGGCTTTGAGCCACAGCGTATCGAACTGCTGGCCAAATCAAGTGGTAAGGATTCGGTAACAGTAGAGAAGAAATTTGGCTGGCTGGTCCAGGAGAGTTAATTATGTGGGGCAAGAAGGATAACAAAATGGGTTTTACGGCGGGCAGTATTACACTGATCTCCAAATCGACAGAAGTTGTGGGTGATATTCATTTCAGCGGCAATCTTGAGGTCGAAGGACGAGTAAAAGGCAATATCATTGCTGAAGATGGCTCAGATGCACGGGTGCGTGTACAGGATAAGGGCGTTGTGGAGGGTGAGATTTGTGTCCCTACCGTGGTGATCAATGGCCATATCAAAGGTGATGTGCACTCCAGCAAGCACGTGGAGCTGGCGGCCAAGGCCATGGTTCAGGGTAACGTGCACTACCATATGATCGAGATGGTTAAGGGCTCTCAGGTAAATGGCAATCTGGTCTACAGCGGCGCCGATAACAAGCGTCAGCCAGTAAAACCTGAAAAGCCAGAGATCAAGCCGCCTACGGCAGGGGCTGAAGGTGAGCCACCGTCGTCGACGATTGCCAGTTAAAAGGCTCGCAGGTCAATAGTTGACTAAAATACTCGGGTAAAGAGATAATAGACTGTCTGTAGGTTAGTGGCCCTGTGTCAGTCTCACAGGGCATATAGTGACAGGAGTGGTAGATGTCAGCCCCGGAAACCTTTACCCCGGAACCTTTGGTAGTGACTGAAAGTGCACTGCGCAAGGTTAGAAATTTAATCGAAGAAGAAGCCAACGATGACTTGAAGTTACGTGTCTTTGTGACAGGTGGCGGTTGTTCGGGTTTCCAGTATGGTTTTACCTTTGATGAACTGGCCGCTGAAGATGATGCTGTCGTAGAAAAAGACGGCGTTACCGTGCTGGTTGATGTAATGAGCTACCCCTACCTGATGGGGGCAACCGTTGATTATGAAGAGGGACTGGCGGGCTCCAAATTTGTGGTGCAAAACCCCAATGCCGACTCAACCTGTGGTTGTGGTTCCTCCTTCTCTATTTAAGTCATTCCTTGTTGCAGGAGGGAGTTTGAAGCGGTTTTTGCCTTTATCAACAGCCCTCCTGTTATCTGTATTTTCCCTGCCGGGTATGGCAGCGGATGTTTCTGAAGCGTCTCTACAGCCGTCAATACAGCCCGCAATCCAAACAGAATCATCAAGCAATGTACTGATCGCCAAGGGTGCAGATGAAGAGCGTCTGTCCCGAGGTTATCTGGCTCGTATTGCGCAGAATTCTCCACAGGATCTCGAAGCGGCCCTCAAACGGGCTGAAATGCTGTTTCTGGAAGGCAGTCTCAAGGGGGAGGTGGATCCGGCGGTATTCGTTATTCACGGCCCGGAAGTCGCTGTTTTTTTTCGAGACAATTATTTCCGCTATCGCTCGCTGGTCGATTTGGCGGCTCGTTTGAGCTCGTTTGGCGTGATTGATATTCGCGTCTGCGAAACCCGCATGGGTGTATTGGGGCGTGAGCGCGAAGCCTTAATGCCGTTTGTCGGTACCGTGCCTTTTGGTCCGGCAGAAGAAGTGCGGTTGCTGGAAGCGGAAGGTTATGTCCACTTCTAATGCCTCAATACAGGATTAGGGGTAGTAGATACCGCCCAGAATTCTGGCGCCGTTTGCACCCGTGACCTCTTTTAAATTACCTGCCTGCCGCTGCAAGGTGCGCTGTGCCAGCCAGGCAAATGCCATGGCTTCGACCCACTCAGGGGCTATACCGATCGTTTCGGTGCTGTTGACCTGTGATCCCTGATTGAGTTGACTCAAGCGGTGCATTAACTGGGCGTTGTGGGCGCCACCGCCGCAGATATAGATTTCCCCCTGGTGATCACTGCTTGCTTGCCCAATGGCATCGCTAATGGTTCGAGCGGTAAATTCCAGCAAAGTGGCCTGTACATCGGCTGCGGCAACAGGTTCGTTAAACTGACTTAGCAAGTGTTCCAGCCAGGCCAGGTTAAATGCTTCTCGGCCGGTACTTTTGGGGGCGGGCAGTTGCAAGAACGGGTGAGCCAGCAGTTTGTCGAGCAGGACCAGATTGGCTTGCCCGGAGGCCGCCCAATGGCCGTCACGGTCGTAGTGCTCGCCGCGCTGTTGATAAATCCAGCCGTCCATCAATACATTGCCCGGTCCGGTATCAAAGCCAAGTGCTGGTTTAGTGGGGGTGAGCTGGGTGATGTTACTCATGCCGCCAATATTGACGATAAATCGCTCCTTCGTGCTGCCTGTGAATAGCGCTTGATGGAAGGCGGGAGCCAGAGGCGCCCCCTGGCCTTTGGCGGCTACATCCCGGCGACGAAAATCCGCTACGGTAGTGATGCCGGTTAGTTCGGCAATGGTGTTGGGGTCGCCAATTTGCAGGGTGAAGGGCAAGCTTTCATCGGTGGTGAGTTGCCCTGGAGGGCGGTGGCGGATCGTTTGGCCATGGCTACCGACGGCAGCAATATCTTCTGCGCCAAAGGGGCTGTTTTCCAGTAGCTGTAAAGTGGCTTCGGCGAAGCGCTGGCCCAGGAGGCGGTCGAGTTGCCCCATGCGTTCTATTTCATTGTCACCAGGGCTGCATAACTGCAGGATCTGATTCTTTAGCTGAGATCCCAGCGGGTATTCAAGTTTGGCAACAAGCGTGGGCGTGTCCTGACTGTAATCGACCAGCGCCGCATCGATGCCGTCGGCGCTGGTGCCTGACATCAGACCGATATAGAGCTCAGGTCGGTTGGTCATTGGCAGCAGGCTCAGAGTTTTTGATTGTCAGTATCGGCCAGTGCCAGCTGGGTTTGTTGGTGAAATTGCTCCAGCTTGGCCAGCAGTGGTTTGGCTTCTTTAAAGAAGCGTTCGCGCTCCGCTTTGGCGATGGCCTTGGCTTTCGGCAGTTTTACGGTGACCGGGTTACGCACGGCGCCGTTTACATAAAACTCGTAGTGCAGGTGGGGACCGGTAGACAGGCCGGTCGTGCCAACATAACCGATGATCTGCCCCTGCTTAACCCGTTTACCGGAGCGGATACCGCGGCCAAAGTTTTTCATGTGGGCGTACAGGGTTTTGTAAGTCTGGCCATGCTGAATGATAACTGTGTTGCCGTAACCGCCTTTGCGTCCAGCAAGGATAACCTTACCGTCGCCTGCGGCTTTAATGGGGGTACCGCGAGGGGCCGCGTAGTCGGTGCCCTTGTGCGCACGAATCTTGTTGAGCACCGGGTGTTTGCGGCGCAGGTTAAAGTGCGAGCTGATACGGGCGAAGTCGATTGGCGTGCGCAAGAACTCTTTACGCATGGTGTCGCCTTCCGGGGTGTAGTAGTGGCTGATACCTTTACTGTCGGTATAGCGAACTGCCGTATAGGTTTTGCCCTGGTTGGTAAATTCTGCGGAAAGGATATTGCCGTTGCCAATCTTGTCGCCATCGAGGAATTTCTCTTCAAACAGCACCTTAAAACTGTCGCCTTCGCGGATATCGAGGGCGAAGTCGATATCCCAGCCGAAAATGTTGGCCAGCTCCATAATCAGGTTGGCATCCATTTGGGCCGATTGACCAGCCAGAAACAGAGAGCTGGTGATGGTGGCCTGACGATAGGCGGTGTGGATATCCGGTGAGCGGGATTCTTTGGTGGATTTGAAACCTTCCGGGGTGCGTTGGAACAGGGTGCTATTGAGGCGGTCCTGGCGGTAACGCAGCTGCTGCAGTTGGCCTTCAGTATCAATATCAAAGGATAGGGTGTGGCCTGGGTGGATGCGTCGTAGGGTTTTGGCTTCTGGCGTGGAGCCCATAAAGGCAAACAGCTTGGTGTCCGAGAGGCCGGCACGTTGGAATATCAGTGACAGGTTGTCGCCGGAACGCACGGTTTCATCGTGCCATTCAGTCAATTTAACTTCTGGCGCAGGTTCTTTCTCTGGTGCTGCGATCTCTTCAGATATATTGGTCTGGTTGAGTTCAAGAGTCAGCGATTGCTGGTGGCGCTTGGCTTCGACGCTGTTGGACGGAAAAAAGAACAGCAAGAAAGATAGGCTCAGTGCCAGGCTTCCAGCCAGGGCCAGGTGTAGGCGAGGAAAATGCTTTACTCGCGCGTGTAAATTTCGGGTTGTGGCGTTTTTCTTTTTAATATCAGTAGCTTGCATAACGTCCTTAATACCCCAAATAAGCAGTGGCCGCTAACCCGTTTGTTTATAACAGAAATTGGTCAAAGTTTCACCTGCCTTTGTACCATATTGCTGGCACTAAGTCTGTGCC
>NZ_AP031498.1:627500-630000 GCF_042854845.1 Maricurvus nonylphenolicus
CAATGTGAAATCGAGTAGGTCGGGACACGTGATATCTTGACTGAACATGGGGGGACCATCCTCCAAGGCTAAATACTCCTAACTGACCGATAGTGAACCAGTACCGTGAGGGAAAGGCGAAAAGAACCCCTGTGAGGGGAGTGAAATAGAACCTGAAACCGTGTGCGTACAAGCAGTAGGAGCAGACTTGTTCTGTGACTGCGTACCTTTTGTATAATGGGTCAGCGACTTATTGTTAGTAGCAAGGTTAACCGTTTAGGGGAGCCGTAGGGAAACCGAGTCTTAATAGGGCGTTTAGTTGCTAGCAATAGACCCGAAACCGAGCGATCTATCCATGGCCAGGGTGAAGGTTAGGTAACACTGACTGGAGGCCCGAACCCACTAATGTTGAAAAATTAGGGGATGAGCTGTGGATCGGAGTGAAAGGCTAATCAAGCTCGGAGATAGCTGGTTCTCCCCGAAAACTATTTAGGTAGTGCGTCATGTCTCACCCTGGGGGGTAGAGCACTGTTACGGCTAGGGGGTCATCCCGACTTACCAACCCGTTGCAAACTCCGAATACCCAGGAGTGCAATCATGGCAGACACACGGCGGGTGCTAACGTCCGTCGTGAAAAGGGCAACAACCCAGACCGCCAGCTAAGGTCCCTAATACCAATTAAGTGGGAAACGATGTGGGAAGGCTCAGACAGCTAGGAGGTTGGCTTAGAAGCAGCCATCCTTTAAAGAAAGCGTAATAGCTCACTAGTCGAGTCGGCCTGCGCGGAAGATGTATCGGGGCTAAAATTGGTAACCGAAGCTGCGGATGCTTTTAAGCATGGTAGGGGAGCGTTCTGTAAGCCGCTGAAGGTGAACTGTGAGGTTTGCTGGAGGTATCAGAAGTGCGAATGCTGACATGAGTAACGATAAGGGGTGTGAAAAACATCCCCGCCGGAAGATCAAGGTTTCCTGTCCAACGCTAATCGGGACAGGGTTAGTCGGCCCCTAAGGCGAGGCAGAAATGCGTAGTCGATGGGAAGCAGGTTAATATTCCTGCACTTTACATTACTGCGATGGAGGGACGGAGTAGGCTAGGCCAGCACGGCGTTGGTTGTCCGTGTTTAAGCGCGTAGGCTGAGGACTTAGGCAAATCCGGGTCCTTAAGGCTGAGACGTTACGACGAAGCTAACTTCGGTTAGTGAAGTGGTTGATGCCATGCTTCCAAGAAAAGCTTCTAAGCTTCAGGTAATGTAGAACCGTACCCCAAACCGACACAGGTGATCAGGTAGAGAATACCAAGGCGCTTGAGAGAACTCGGGTGAAGGAACTAGGCAAAATGGTACCGTAACTTCGGGAGAAGGTACGCCGGCTTTGGTGATCGGACTTGCTCCGTAAGCTGAGGTCGGTCGAAGTGACCAGGTGGCTGCAACTGTTTATTAAAAACATAGCACTCTGCAAACACGTAAGTGGACGTATAGGGTGTGACGCCTGCCCGGTGCCGGAAGGTTAATTGATGGGGTTAGCATTAGCGAAGCTCTTGATCGAAGCCCCGGTAAACGGCGGCCGTAACTATAACGGTCCTAAGGTAGCGAAATTCCTTGTCGGGTAAGTTCCGACCTGCACGAATGGCGTAATGATGGCCACGCTGTCTCCACCCGAGACTCAGTGAAATTGAAATCGCGGTTAAGATGCCGTGTTCCCGCGGCTAGACGGAAAGACCCCGTGAACCTTTACTACAGCTTTGCACTGAACTCTGAGCCTATTTGTGTAGGATAGCTGGGAGGCTTTGAAGCGTTAACGCCAGTTAGCGTGGAGCCGTCCTTGAAATACCAGCCTGGTATGTTTGGGGTTCTAACTCAGGTCCGTTATCCGGATCGAGGACAGTGTATGGTGGGTAGTTTGACTGGGGCGGTCTCCTCCCAAAGAGTAACGGAGGAGCACGAAGGTACCCTCAGCATGGTCGGAAATCATGCAATGAGTGCAATGGCATAAGGGTGCTTGACTGCGAGACTGACAAGTCGAGCAGGTACGAAAGTAGGTCATAGTGATCCGGCGGTTCTGTATGGAAGGGCCGTCGCTCAACGGATAAAAGGTACTCCGGGGATAACAGGCTGATACCGCCCAAGAGTTCACATCGACGGCGGTGTTTGGCACCTCGATGTCGGCTCATCACATCCTGGGGCTGAAGCCGGTCCCAAGGGTATGGCTGTTCGCCATTTAAAGTGGTACGCGAGCTGGGTTTAGAACGTCGTGAGACAGTTCGGTCCCTATCTGCCGTGGGCGTTGGAAAATTGAGAAGAGCTGCTCCTAGTACGAGAGGACCGGAGTGGACGAACCACTGGTGTTCGGGTTGTGATGCCAATCGCATTGCCCGGTAGCTACGTTCGGACGGGATAACCGCTGAAAGCATCTAAGCGGGAAGCCTCCTTCAAGATGAGTTTTCCCTAGGACTTTAAGTCCTCTAAAGGGCCGTTGAAGACTACGACGTTGATAGGCTGGGTGTGGAAGCGTTGTGAGGCGTT